>NZ_JRFE01000019.1 GCF_000756305.1 Myxosarcina sp. GI1 | reverse complement strand
TTGGAACGTCGGCGGACTCCAGTCCGCGCCAAACTTTGGAGGATATAGAAAAATCAGTCAGAGAACATCTCTTGGAATCAGTTGGACCTAAAATGGCATTTGTCTTGGTGCGCGTTCCCTAGCTGCGGAAACCGCAGCGGGGTCGCACCGCTTTTTTGTCAAACAAAAAACTCAAACAAACATCGGGAAAGAGCGAATAATTAAAAGCTCTGTAGGAAAACTACGTCTACGTCACAGACAATTAGAAAAGCAAGCTGTAGAAGCAAGAACTCGTATTAGTCCTTTACTTCAAAAATGTTGTCTATGTTTGAGTGCTAATGAATCGTTCTCTCAAGCAGAACAAGATCTATTTTTGCTGACAGGAATGAAAGTAGGACATAGCACCTTACAAAGACAAGTTTATACAAAACAAAAGCATTTAGATTTTCCCGATAGCCCAATAGCCATTCATGAGGTATGTCTTGATGGAGGTAAAGTAAGATTGAGAACTCAACGCCGAGGAGAAAAATGTGAATGGCGAGACTATCAAGCAGCGCGTTTGTCGGGAGTATATTACGGGGCAACATTCCGAAGGAAAGAAGAGTTAACTGCATGGATTAATTCTCAAGTATTAACAAATCCCCTAATCTGTCTGGGAGATGGACATTCAGGAGTGTGGAATCTTTTTAGTCAAATTTCTACCACACAACAACGATATGAAATTCTAGATTGGTTTCATCTCAAAGAAAACTTGTTCAAAGTTGGTGGTTCATTAAAACGCCTGAGACAGGCAGAAACATTTTTATGGCAAGGAGAAGTCGAGCAAGCGATCTCTTTATTTCAACAAGAATGTCCTAAACGAGCGCGGAAATTTATTGCTTATGTTGAAAAACACCGTCATCGTCTAGTTAATTACGAGCTATTACAAGCTGAAGATTATATTTCAATTGGTTCTGGGGCAGTCGAATCAGCTATTAAACAACTCGATCGCCGTTTAAAAATTTCAGGAGCGCAATGGAATTTTAATTCAGTCAGTCCAATGTTGCGATTGCGCTGTGCTTATCTTAATAGACAAATTGCTGCTTAGTCTATTTGCCAAAATGGGATGCTCCCTGAGTAACTTCTATATATTATTTATTGATAATTGTCAGGTAATCTATAGGATTTGCGATCGAAACTATAGATTGAAAAGCTTTACACTAGTACAGTATAAAAATAAATAAAGTGGCATATGATAAAGTACGTTACCGACTAAAAGCCAAACTCAAAGTTCCGCGTTGTACTAACGTCAAAAAAAATATCGGTCAATAGTGACCGAGTTGGTTTAGTTGGTAAAAGTCAGGTATCCTCTAACCTTATCAAACGGTAGTAATATCTTTTTCTTTAACTGCTAAAAGATCGTCAATTTTTTGGTTGAACTCATCGGTGATTTGTTGAATTTCGTCCTGTAAGTCTCGCGATTCATCTTCAGAAATATCGCTGTTTTTTTCTTCTTTACGGACGCTGTCGATCGCATCGCGGCGAATATTGCGGATTGCCACCTTGCCTTCTTCAGCTAGTTTMCCTGCCGTTTTTACTAATTGCTGGCGGCGTTCTTTAGTTAGAGGAGGAATATTCAAACGAATTAGTTCGCCATCGTTATTAGGGGTCAATCCAATATCGGACATAGCAATTGCCTTTTCAATTTGAGCCGCGCTTCCCTTATCAAAAGGCTGGATGGTAATAGTACTAGAGTCAGGAACACTAATATTGGCAAGAGATTTTAATGGGGTATCCATGCCGTAATATTCCACCATAACTCGGTCTAATAGAGCAGCATTAGCTCTACCAGTCCGAATGGTATTAAAAGACCTTTGAGTTGCCTCAATCGTCTTCTGCATATTTTTTCTTACTTCAGCTAACTTCACAGCTTCCTCCTACAGTTGTTCCAACAGGTTCACCCTTAGCCGCACGGACAATGTTACCACGCACCGCCAGGTTGAAGACCAAAATGGGAATATCATTTTCTTTGCACAGCGCGATCGCCGTACTGTCCATTACTTTTAGTTCGTGAGTCAGGACATGATTGTATGTTAGCGTTTGATAGAGATGAGCATTAGCATTGGTTTTAGGATCGCAGTCATAGATACCATCAACTTTAGTCGCTTTAAAAATAATTTCCGCATCAATTTCGGCGGCTCTTAGTGCGGCAGTAGTATCGGTGGTAAAAAAGGGATTTCCCGAACCCGCGCCAAAAATAACTACCCTTCCTCTTTCTAGATGGCGAATAGCACGACGGCGAATATATGGTTCTGCAACTTCCTGCATGGCGATCGCTGTTTGCAGTCGGCTGGCAATACCAATCTGCTCTAAAGCATCTTGTAAAGTCATGGCGTTCATGACTGTGGCAATCATACCAATATAGTCGGCAGTCGCTCGATCCATACCTGCGGCAGAAGCTTTCATACCTCTAAAAATATTACCGCCACCAACTACAACTGCTATCTGTACGCCACTTTTTACGACATTGGCTATTTCTTGAGCAATTTCTGCAACTACTGTCGGATCGATACCATAGCCTAAATTACCCATCAAGGCTTCGCCGCTTAATTTTAATAAAACCCGTTGGTAACTCATTCTAGAAAAATAATCCTCGACACGATCTTGCTTAATTTATCTCCCCATAAGATAACAGCTTTTTTGTCTTCCTTAATAAATTGAAGTCAGGTGGATGATTTTTTAGTCTAATGTGTTGAATGTCGAATTGATTTTATCAAAAAGCTATTAGCCGTTTTAAGTAAGAAGTAAGTTATTAAAATAGCTAATAGCGATTGCTATAGTAGCAACTCATTCGAGCCTTAATATCAATAGGTGCTGGTAAATAGTTTTTTTATACTAAAAATTTTTAGTAGGTAAAATAATTGTAAGTCTAGAGATTTTAATATGACCGACAAGCCAGAAAATAGCAAAGATAAGTTTTTATATCCTCGAAGCAGTTACCGAGGAGATTTTTCTCCTGGAAACTTAGCTTTCAACGCCAATCTTCAAGAATTTGCCCAAAAGACAGCCTACATCTGTGGCTTGGAAACTAATGGCAAAATTTCTTCAGATGATGCCTATCATCGTATTAAAGAGCTATGGCATCAATTGAAAAGTTCGAGAAAAGAATTACTTAATTTTGGCGATTCCGAACCAGAAAGCTAGAAATAACAAACAAAACATGGTGTTGCCAAGGGAGTAATACCATACAAAAGATTACTACTGTTACTAGATGTTGGCTACGTAACGCGGTAGCGAACGTCATTCGATGTACGTCGAATCGTCAATCTTTGATTATTGGCACGTTCCGTCGTGCGCTTCTGCGCTTTATAAGTATTCTTCAAGTTTAGAATTAGTAGACACAAGAGCGGTCTGGCATTACTGCTTTATAAACTTTTTTAGCCGAATTTAAAACTAAGACTTCGCTTCTGCTGGCGATCGCTGCTGCAATAAAGACAAGTTGGCAGCAGGTTGAGAGTTATACAATACCATCGTAGTCGTATCGTTACGTACGAAGCCGATGCGCTCGTAAAAACTTTGTTGATAGGTTGTCGTCAAATAAACTCGTTCTACTTTGTTTACGTGGGGATGAGATAATACCGTTTCAACTAATTTGCGTCCTAACCCGATACCCTGATAGTCTGGATGAACGACTACGTCCCAAATGCCAGCGCGATAAATACCATCAGACGTAGCCCTGGCAAAGCCAATCAAACGTAGATTATCCCAAACAGTAACTATGGGATTGCTGTTAGCGATCGCAATTTGTAAATCTTCTAGTTTGCGTTCTCTCGCCCAAAAAGCACCAGCTTTAAATAAGTCTTGCAGTTGAGAAAAATCGACTTTTGATTTATCCGTACAGAACTGAATGTGCCTGCAATCCATTCCAGTGAAACCTCTGCTATGTAATGATAGATGTTAATACGATTACCCGAAGACGCAGCAGCAAAAATAATCGACTTAATTACTTTTGTATTTACGCATCGAGCTTATCATTTCTCAAATAAATTTTTGTGTATTAGTTAACTATATTGACAAAGTTTCTGTTAAATTCAAAGACTTTGTATCTTTGTTTCCTGACATTAGCAAGGTTTGGCTCGATAGAAATAGATTGCCTAACACCGATGCCCAGGCGATGGTAACTTAGAATATGCAGCTTGAGATTGAGAAAATCGAGATTGATTCTGACAAAGTATTTTTATGATTACTATTGCTTTACCCAAAGGCGCATTATTAAAAGACAGTATTAAAATCTTGCAAAATATTGGTTGGGATTTTAGTGTGTTTCTCGATAAAAGCAATCGACAGCTACAAAAAGTCGAGTCTACTCAAACTGCTCGCGCTTTGTTAGTTAGAGCGCAGGATGTTCCCGTGTACGTGGAATACGGACAGGCACAGCTAGGCATTGTCGGTTACGATGTTTTGCGTGAAAAACAGCCCCAGGTTGCTAATTTAAGCGACCTTCAGTTTGGCTATTGCCGTATGTCTGTTGCCGTACCCGCAACTAGTAGCTACAAGCGATCGCTCGAACTACCACCTCATGGTAGAGTGGCTTCTAAATTTGTCAATTGTGCTAAAGAGCATTTTGAAAGTATCGATTTGCCTGTTGAAATTGTACCTCTGTCTGGTTCGGTAGAACTCGGACCAATTACTGGAATGTCTGAAGCGATTGTCGATTTAGTTTCTACTGGACGTACTCTAAAAGATAATGGCTTAATTGAAATTGACGTTTTATACGAAAGTAGCGCTAGACTGATCGCTCATCCTTTGAGCTATCGTCTCAATCGTGACAACTTGAGTGATTGGGTCGATAAAATAGGTTCCCAGATTTAAACAGGCAACTACTAACTACTAACCACTAACTACTTTGTGTGTTTAAAGTGGAAGTAAAGTAATTTTAAGGATCGGTAGTGATGTTAAGCCGAGAAGAAAGACAGCACAGTTTATTTAGCGATCGAGGTCACAAACCAGGAGACAGTCGCCAGGCTTTTCAAATAGATCGCGATCGCATTCTGTATTCTTCGGCGTTTCGACGTTTGGCACAGGTAACTCAGGTAGTAAGTGCCCAGGAAGGTCATGTGTTTCACAACCGTCTGACTCATTCTTTAAAAGTAGCTCAAGTTGCCAGAAGACTGTCTGAAAAATTGCTAGTCCAACAGCCAGATATAGCTGCGGACGTTGGCGGTGTCGCTCCCGATGTGGTAGAAGCAGGTGCATTAGGACACGATCTCGGACATCCTCCTTTTGGACACACTGCCGAAGAAGAATTAGACCGCTGTGCTAGAGAGGCAGGTTTAGCCGATGGTTTTGAAGGTAACGCTCAATCGTTTCGCATTTTGACCCGCCTGGCAATTCATCGGATCGATTATTATGGTTTGAATTTAACCAGGGCAACTCTCAATGCAGTTTGCAAATATCCCTGGATGCGATCGCTAATTCCTCGGTCGAAACAACAGCGCAAATATTCTATATACGATCTCGATAAAGCAGCTTTTCTATTTGTCCGACCAGACCAAAACAAACGCCAAACCATCGAAGCCAGCATTATGGACTTTGCTGACGACATTACCTATAGCGTCCATGACCTGGAAGATTTTTATTTAGCTGGTTTAATTCCTTTAGAATTATTAGCAACCGACCGAGATGAATTAAATAGATTTATTACTGAGTGGCTGCGAGAATCTTCTCATAACTATGTTGCCAAAGCAGTCAAACAAAATCCCGATCGCTTTCAAAATTTTCTCGATGCTACCTATAATCTTAAAGGACAATATCGACCTGGTTCGTTCGAGCAAAAAGCTCAGATAAAAAGGATTAGTTCCCAGTTAATTCAAAATTATATTCATTCGGTAAGTCTGACTACAGAGTATGGCGATCGCGGTTACTTACAATACGACCGAGCCAAAGAAGAGGAGCTTAAGTTTTTGCAGCGTATTGTTTGGTCTTACGTAATTTCTAACCCCCGTTTGGCTACTCAAAGATACGGGCAAAAAAGAATTATTCGCACATTATTTGAAATTTATTTAGAAGCCATTCAAGCCAGAGATCTTAGCTTTATTCCTGCCAGATTTGTTCGAGAATATTTAGATTTGGAATCTCGTGCTACCAATGGAGAAGACATAAAACTAGAAAAAACTCGCATGGCGGTGGATATCGTTGCTGGATTGAGTGAAGCTGAGGCAGTGTTGCAGTATCGTCGCCTTACGGGAATCAATCAGGGTTCTTTTCTCGATTATTGGGAGTAACAGCGATCGATCGCCAGGGAAGATGGTTAGATAGTTAAAAGAGATCAAACGAATTTAGTAATGTGGCAACAAATTACCAAAGCAATAAATGAAGCAACCGACAAGTCTTTTCAAATTAACGATACTCGTTCGGTAGGCGGTGGCTGTATCAACCAGTGTTATAAAATTAGCGGCAATAACACCAGTTATTTTGTCAAACTCAATCGCGCTACGCAACTGGAGATGTTTATCGCCGAAGCGGTAGGACTGCAACAGATGTATGACACCCAAACTATTACCATACCTGAGCCTATATGTTGGGGAACGGTAAACGACTCTTGTTATTTGGTTTTGCAGTGGCTAGATCTAGGTAGCGGTAACGGCAAAGCCTGGGAACTGATGGGTTCTCAACTGGCACAAATGCACAAACAAGGAACGAGCGATCGCTTTGGTTGGGATCGAGATAATACTATCGGTTCTACACCCCAAATCAATACCTGGGAAGATAATTGGAGTAAATTCTTTGCCGAACACCGCATTGGCTATCAGTTAAAGTTAGCCAAACGTAAAGGCGGTAGTTTTCCCGATACCAATAAAGTAATTGCCGCTGTTACCGAACAACTAGCCGACAGAAACCCTCAGCCCTCTTTGGTTCACGGCGATCTGTGGTCGGGTAATGCTGCCGTTACTGCCGATGGCGAACCAGTAATTCTAGATCCTGCTACCTATTATGGCGATCGCGAGGTAGATATTGGTATGACTGAAATGTTTGGCGGTTTTCCCGCAGCTTTCTATCAGGGTTACAACCAAACCTGGCAGTTAGACAGCGGTTATCAGCAACGCAAAACAATTTACAACTTGTACCATATTCTCAATCACTTCAATATTTTTGGCGGTGGTTATGGTTCTCAGGCGCAAAGAATGATTCGACAAATACTTTAGTTCTATAGTAGTCGAAGTAAAGATTAGACACTTTAAAATTATCCTAACTACTATTGCCTATTCCCTGTTCCCTGTTCCCTGTTCCCTTTTGAATAAAACTGTAATCTTCTAACCTATAGTTCGCTTGTTATAAATAGCGATCGGAGCAATTTCTATCTCTTGGTAGCAACAATTCTTTTGAGGTGCGAGCAAAGAGTTGGAGATGATGTATAATGACTAACTAGTGATTATAGGCTCATAGCTCAGGTGGTTAGAGCGTTGCGTTGACATCGCAAAGGTCGCTGGTTCGAGTCCAGTTGAGCCTATTTTTTATTCAATCTTTTCTTCTGTTACTAAAGTACAGTTGACCCAATTGCCTTTTTCATTGTAAGTCCGAATCAGTCTCTGTCTTTTATTAGGTTGCCATAGCCAACCCGTTTCTAAAACAAATTTGTGACCGAGTTTGGCTTCTATAGGGCAGTTACAGGACGTACCATCAGGTAAGAGTAAAATTTGTACGGGTAAATTACTATTTTCAAATAATAATCGCGAACCGTCTATTCTGGCTTGAGAGGTAATAGCGCGATCGCCAAAAGCTAATTTTTGTTCGATGTGGTTACTATCTTTTGCTGTAATTTGCAACTCCGTGTTATAAATGTCGGGGTTACGATAATCGGGATACATGGTAATAGCTTCTCCTTGCCAGTTTCCGATTAGACTATCTACAGTCAAAGCTGGTTGTTCTGGTGTTTTACTTTCAGGCAATTTTTCTCTAATTACTACTACCCTTTCTAGTTGCCCCAATCCATTGTAAAGAATCACTGTTCGCAAGCGGCGATCGCCCATTATTAAGCCAAACTCTGCACCAAACTGACTATATGGTGCCAGCTGCATACTACCCTGGCAAAAAGCACCGTTTTCAAAAAAGAGAATGCTGCGGTTTAAAGAATTATGGCTATAGTCTACAACTACATCGCGTGGTGGCTCATCGTGGGGGAGATAACGAACTACCTGATGGACGGCTCGATTATCGTCTCGTCCTTCTATGGTTACTATACTAGGGGTATCTTCAGTTTCTACTCCTGCTGGTGAAAAGCGCGTAAACGAACCATGCCATTCGCCTAAATTTTTTAGAAAACAATCCCATTGAGACAGCATATATTGAAGTAGGTAATAATTAGTAATTAGATAGTACAATAGCATTCCAGGCAACAAGTAACCCTATATCTCTGTGTCTATTCCCCGTCTGCATCCCGATACTATTGAAGAGGTAAAACAGCGAGTCGATATTGTCGATGTCATTTCAGAACACGTAGTGTTGCGGAAACGAGGTAAGGATTATTTAGGGTTATGCCCGTTTCACAACGAAAAAACTCCTAGCTTTAGCGTCAGCCAAGATAAACAGCTTTACTATTGTTTTGGCTGTAGTGAGGGGGGAAACACCTTTAAATTTCTGATGGAAATTGGCAAACAGTCTTTTGCCGAAGTGGTTCTCGATCTGGCTCGTCGCTACCAAGTTGAGATTCAAACTGTCGAACCAGAACAAAGACAAGAGTTACAGCGTCAGCTAACCCTTAAAGAACAACTTTACGAAATTTTGGCAGTTGCCGCTAGTTTCTACCGACACGCACTACATCAGCCACAGGGAGAAATAGCACTTAAATATCTTGTAGAACAGCGTAAGTTACAAGAAACCACGATCGATAATTTTCAGTTGGGCTATGCTCCTTCTGGCTGGGAAACTTTATATCGTTATTTAGTAGAGCAAAAACGCTATCCAGTAAATTTGGTTGCCGAAGCAGGATTAATCAAAGAACGAAAAAACGGTAAAGGTTATTATGATGTATTTCGCGATGCCGTAATAATTCCCATACTCGATACTCAGAGTCGGATTATTGGGTTTGGCAGTCGTACTCTTAAAGAGGATAACTTACCAAAATATATCAATTCTCCCGAAACGCCTCTGTTTGATAAAAGCAAAACCCTATTTGCTCTCGACAAAGCCAAAAGCAGCATCAGTAAAGAAGATCGCGCTGTGGTAGTAGAAGGTTACTTTGATGCGATCGCCCTACACGAAGCAGGTATTACCAATGCGGTTGCTTCTCTGGGTACGGCGTTTACTTCTTTTCAACTCAAACAGCTATTGCGCTACACTCCTTCCAAACAGGTAGTTCTCAATTTTGATGCTGACAATGCGGGTCAAAAAGCTACCGAAAGAGCGATCGCTGAAATTGAAGATTTAATCTATGGAGGAGTAGTACAGTTAAAAATACTCAATTTACCAGATGGTAAAGACGCAGACGAGTTTATTAAGAGTAATGATGATGGAGTAGCGATTTATTCTCAGTCTCTCGATCGCGCTCCTTTGTGGTTGGATTGGCAAATCGATCGCCTCGTCGATAATATCTTAGAGGACGGAGAAGGCATAAAAGAAATTAAAAATATGCAGCCTTATTCCCTTCAGCAGCTAGCTAAGGGAATGGTGCAACTATTAGATAAACTGCAAGATACCAACCTGCGCGATCGCTATCTGGCATACTGTGCCGATTTACTCAGTCAGGGAGACAGCAGACTCTTACAGCAAAATTTATCTAGTCTGAGTTCTCAACTAAAAACACTCAACCGCCGCATCAAACCACAAAAACAAACTCTACAAACTAGAAAAAAATCTGCTGTTATAGCACCCGTACAGGTAGCTACCAGTCCAGAAACAGAGTTGTTACAGCGTGCAGAATCTTTATTACTGCGTATTTATATTCACTGTCCCCAATATAGAGAAACAATAGTAAATCATCTAGAAGACAAAGATTTATTATTTAACTTATCCCCTCATCGATTTTTGTGGCAGCAAATAATTGAGATCGAGTCTAGCTCGATCCAGACGACAGAAGCGGATACAAATTTCTTGCTTACAGAATTACACACCCACAGCCTGAATTTTCCCGAAGCGATGGCGCAGTTAACCAAATTATTTTATCTCGATGAAAAAACCCAAGAAGATATTTTTCGTGCCGAAATTAGAATCGCCGAAGCGATCGCGTCGGTAGAACAAGTCGATCGCATTAAGTATCAAATGTACTGTAGCCAACAACTACAAAATCTCAACCCCGATACCGATCTAGAATTGATCGATTATTACTATCGAGAAATTCGTGATTGCAGTCAAAAAATCAAACAGCTAGAGCAAAGTCGTTTGGCTGCTACTCAATCGGTTACTTGAAGCCATCTTTAAGTGTTGCAATCGAGCGTTGCACGAAGTTAGTTTTTTTGCTAATCAACACATACACAAGCGCAGTCGCGTCCTTTCTTTTTAGCTTCGTACAAAGCCTTATCTGCTAAAGCGACCATTAATTCAGGACTGTACTTAGATTCGGGAGATAAGCTATAAACTCCCAAACTCAGGGTAACGTATTGATGAACTGGCGAGGCTTGATGTTCTATTTTAAGATTTTTAACTTTTAACCGAATTTCATTGGCGATCGTTAGTGCTTGTTCTTCGCCGATATTTGGTAAAATTATGCCAAATTCTTCGCCTCCATAGCGTGCAGCCAAACCATCATCAGCATCCACTACAGATTCGATCGACAAAGCTACTTGTTGTAAACAATAGTCACCAATTAAATGTCCGTAAGTATCGTTATATAATTTGAAGTAATCGATATCGCAAAGAATTAAAGATAAACGAGTCAAATTTTGGCGAGATTTTTGCCATTGCGATCGCAAATAGTCATCAAATTGCCGACGATTGGCTATTTGTGTCAAACTATCCGTATAAATTAGCTTTTTTAATTCTTGATTGACTTCAATTAGGCTGGCTTGAACCTGCTGATGTTCGATGATTTTGTTTTGTAGCTGGCTCTCGGTTAAATTAGCCTGGTTGGTTATTTTGTTTAAATCGGTTTTGAGATTGAGTTTTTCTTGTTTTATTTCCTGTAATTCTTGTTGCAAAGACTCGATATAAATTAATAATTTTTCTTTAGAAAACTGTGGCGGTCGTAGTTCGGCACAGCTTTTAATATTTGTAGCATCAGGTTTAACTTGTTGGTTAAGCAGTTGGTTTTGCTGCTGAATTTTTAATAGTACCTTCGATACTCTGTCGTTATCTTGAATGACAAGTTCGATGCTAGCTTCTACGTAATATACTCCGTAGGCATTTGAATCTGTAGATTCGCTAGTCTTAAATGCTATATCCAAAATAGCTGCTTCCCAATTATCTGTATTAGCAATTACTAGACAATTGGTTAAGACTTCAATTTCTGATAATTCTTCAAAAATACTCTGCTTGGCGATCGCAGAATAACAAACCGGTTCTTTACTTACTTCAGCTTTGCCAAGATTTTGAAGTTTAATAGTCAAGCGATCGCTTTTAAACTGGAAAGAAATGTTAGACCAACTAGTTGCTATTTTTTGAGCTATTTTAATTAATAATGGATTTCCTAAAATACGTCCTAAATTGTTATCTATAAGTTTAAAACGTTCGATATTTAAATATAGAGCATGACTTTTACAAAAGTATAGATCATTATTATAATTAGATTTAATTTGCTCTACAGACCATTTTTGTAAAGCTTCAATCCAATTTAATAGAGAAAAAATTTTCAAGCCATTTTGAGAATTTTTCTCGTTTATTAGTAGTAAAGATAATTTATTGTCCAACTGTTTTAAAATACTAGAGCTATCCTCTATGTTTTCTGCTGACGATGTAGATTGTTTCTGTTTTTGTTTTATAGACCGCGTATTCTTTAATTGCTCTTCGTCAGACATAATTAATTTACTAATTTCTTGTATTAAAGAAAGTCGCTCTTAAAAAAGACCGAAAATTTAGGGCGAGCCGAAAGACCAGAAATAACAGCTTGTTTGTTCCCTAATTTTCGATCTTGTATACAATTATGTATAACAAAAACTTTTTCGTATACAGTAATAACAACAAAAATACATTAAAGTTACAAAAAACTTTTGTTTTAAAAACCAGTTTTTTTTTAAAGATAGTCTGAAGCGCAAAAACACTGCATTCATAAATATTGTAGTTTGTTGATATTTATAAAAGACTGGTAATAACGTATTTTAATCTCAGCAATAATATCGAGCGCAATTTAAATTATTTTATAAAATATTTATTTAAATCTAAGTATTTAAACTGCGTATAAAAAAAGGTAACAAACAAAACTTTAACAGCTTGTCCATTACCTTTAATGTAATTAATTAGCTTAATAGCGATCGCAAGTTAGCCATAAAAAATTGTTTGGCTATTTTTATGCTTGCTTTACTTTAGTAGTAGGTGGTAATTTGACATTCTTTGCCAAACCCAAAAATTTCAAGGTAGAGATCATCATCCAGGTGAGATCTACTTCCCACCATTGCAAACCGTGTCTGGCTGAATATTGATAGGCATGATGATTGTTGTGCCAACCTTCGCCAAAAGTTAGCAATGCTACCCACCAGCAGTTTTTAGAATTATCGTTAGACTCGTGACTTTTGTAGCCAAATTTGTGAGTCGCGCTGTTAACAAACCAGGTAACGTGAAATACGACAACCAGACGGACAAAAATGCCCCAGATAACCCAAGACCAGCCACCAAAATGATATAAAATCAAACCTAAAACAACCTGAATTGGGATCATTCCATATTGACAGAATTGATAGAAGCGATCGCCAGCAATGTCTTTAGTGTATTGGGGAATCTTTTCATTGGCGGGATTTTGACAAAGCATCCAACCCAAATGACTCCACAAAAAACCCTTATTGGAATCATGAGGATCGAATTGGGTATCGGAATACTTATGATGAATGCGGTGTAGCCCAATCCAGTCCAAAGGTCCACCCTGACAAGCTAGAGTACCGCAAAACACTAAGAAATATTCAACTAACTTAGGAGTTTCAAAGCTGCGATGAGAAACTAAGCGATGAAATCCCAAGGTAATTCCCACACCAGCAGTGAGACAGTAAAGCCCGAAGGCAACACCTGCGGCACTCCAACTAAAATTTTGCGGCAACAAAGCTAGTAATGCCACTAGGTGTATTGAAGCCATGTATATAATGGTTCCCCATGCTGGAGGAATTTTTTCTATTTGAGCAACTGTCATTTTTAAACCTGAATTTCAACTTTATACGATAAATTTGTGCTGTTCGAGCGACATATTTAAATCTAGAAGTAAAAAGTAAAAATACTAATTATTATTTAACTCTTTAACTTCTAGAAAAATTTATTCGATCTGGATATTGGTAAATCCCTTATTAAAATACGTCCCAGTCGGCAAAAACAAATTAACTATTCGGCGATATAAGAGAGAAAATAAATTTAAACGGGCGTAGTTTGGAGGCTTCCTCCAAACGTTGACCGCCCGATGTTTTCATATCTCGATCGAAATCATGAAAAGTCACCAAATATTACAAGAAGCCGAAAAAACGCTATTACCGATTTTTTCTAATATTGACTCTCAGGTCAAGCAAAATTTGCAAAAAGTGCTTTTGGCTTATAGAGATTGCCGTGTGGGCGTACAGCATTTTACTAGCGTTAATGGCTACGGACACGACGATTTAGGACGAGAAACTTTAGACAAAGTATTTGCTCGAATTGTCGGTGCAGAAGCAGCAGCAGTAAGAGTTCAGTTTGTTTCGGGAACCCATGCGATCGCCTGTGCCTTATTTGGCGTACTTCGCCCTGGAGACGAAATGCTATCGGTTACAGGCACCCCCTATGACACTCTAGAAGAAGTAATCGGTTTGAGAGGCAATGATGCTGGTTCCCTTGGAGAGTTTAACATTGAATATCGCCAATTAAACCTTACAAAAGATGGAAGAATCGATTGGAAAACCCTAAATTCGGCAGTTCGCAAACAAACTCGTTTGGTTTTTATTCAGCGTTCGTGCGGTTATTCCTGGCGACAGAGTTTGTCGATCGCCGAAATTGCCAAGATAGTAGAGTCGGTCAAACAGCAAAATCCCAACACTGTTTGTTTGGTAGATAACTGCTATGGCGAATTTGTCGAACCACAAGAACCTACCGCAGTCGGTGCCGATCTAATTGCGGGTTCGTTAATCAAAAATCCAGGTGGTACAATCGTTACTGCTGGCGGCTATGTAGCGGGAAAAGCCGAATTAGTAGAGGCTGCGGCTTGCCGTCTCACCGCACCTGGTATTGGGAGCAGCAGCGGTGCGACTTTTGGACAAAATCGCCTGCTATTTCAAGGACTATTTCTAGCACCGCAGATGGTAGGAGAAGCGATTAAAGGAACTCATTTAACCGCCTATGTTTTCGATCGCCTGGGTTATCCAGTTAATCCCCAACCTTTAGTCTCTCGTCGCGACGTAATTCAAGGAATCGAACTCGGTTCGCCAGAAAAACTTATTGCCTTTTGTCGAGCTATTCAGCAGCACTCCCCTATAGATTCTTATTTAGAACCCGTTCCCGCTCATATGCCTGGGTATGAAAGCCAGTTAGTTATGGCAGGAGGCACGTTTATCGACGGCAGTACCTCGGAATTCTCTGCCGATGGTCCTTTGCGCGAACCCTATATTGCCTTTTGTCAGGGGGGTACTCATTGGACTCATGTGGCGATCGCTATAGAAGCAGCCGTAGAAGCGTTAACAGGGCTTACGCAAATACGCTATACATAGCGTGTTGAACTAAGTATCTGTTAGATAATAAAATTTCAATTTGTGGAGATTGAGGCAGCAGAAAGAGGCGAAGTTGTAGATAGCGAAACTGTTTTTAATTTTATTGGGCAAAAACCAGAACAAAAGGTTATTAATTATGAATAATCAAAATCTTCTCAAATGCATTTCTTTTAATCCCGAAGTGCTTGCAGGTAAGCCCGTTATTAAAGGTTTAAGAATTTCAGTAGCAATGATTACCTGGTTTAAGTTATTTATGAACTGGTTCAATTGCTCTTCAAGTTTGAGTTGTGACTAATGTAGTTGGCTAATAATTTACATATTTAATATAAATATTATTTTTTTGTTATAAGTCAAACAAGCTCGATCGCCAGTAGCTTAATATTTTAAAAATATAGACTGACTAAGTTAATGAATTTGTGCATAAATCCTCAATGCCAGAATCCTAATAAAAACTCCGATACCATGATTTTTTGTCAGGGGTGTGGTTCGGAATTGCTATTAGATGGAAGATATCGAGTTCTAAATGAATTGGGTCAAGGAGGGTTTGCTACTACTTATGAAGTCTCAGATTCTAATTCTCATCTTTTGGTACTCAAAGTTTTGATGGATAATCATCCAAAATATGTAGAATTGTTTCAGCAAGAAGCTCGAGTATTAACTATTTTAAATCACCCTGGCATACCCAAAGTCGAGCCAGACAGTTATTTTCTTTACTTTCCTAATGGACGGGAAGAACCCTTGCACTGTCTGGTTATGGAAAAAGTTGAGGGTTTAAATTTAGAGCAGTATATTCATCAACGGGGAAATCGCCCACTCCAGCCTAAAAGAGTTTTACGCTGGTTGGCAGAACTAAGCTTAATTTTAGAAAAAGTTCACGAGCATAATTTTTTTCATCGAGATATTAAACCGACCAATATTATGCTTAAAGCTAATGGTTCTTTAGTACTGATTGATTTTGGTACGGCAAGAGAATTAAACCAAAGCTACATTAAAAAACAAGCTGTTGGAGAAATTACTGGTGTAGTTACGGCAGGATATACGCCAATGGAGCAGATGAAAGGTAGAGCCGTACTACAGTCAGATTTTTATGCTTTGGGAGGTACGGCAATTTTTTTGTTAACCGCTCAAAATCCTAGTAATTTGTATAGTTTTGCCGATAATAGATTTAACTGGCATGAAGCTGCACCCGAGGTGCCAACAGAATTTGCTAATTTAATAGACTGCCTGACGGCGTTTTCTCCCACTCAACGCCCCCGAACAGCTCGTGAAATATACAATGAAGTAATTACAATAGCTCCTAGTCTTCAAGGTCTAGAAGAAAATTTATACTCTGACTATATTAGCTATCAGCCCCAACGACTTCAGCATCCCCAATCATCACTCATCGATCGCTCTTTACAAAATACTGTTTTTCCCACACAGTCTAGTTCTATTTCTGAAGTTACCCCTGAATTTATCCAACGCTGCTGCCAGGAACTAGCCGAATTCATCGGTCCGATGGCAACTATTGTTTGCAAACGTGCCTTGGCTCAAAATCCCAATCTTACCAAAACCGAACTGTTGGAAACTTTGGCTGAAAAAATTGCCAATCCCCAACAGGCTTTTATTTTCAAGCAACGGTTGAGTTAAGAAAGCTGTACGATCGAGATTATTTAGAATCCAGCATTTCCATTGCTATTTTAAGACTGGCTTTTAGACGATTGAGAGAAGCTGCTAATATACCAATTTCGTCATTGCTTTTTTGCTCGAATTCTACGTCTAAATCCCCCATACTTAGCTTTTTAGATAAATGAGACATTTCATTGATGGGATTAGTAATAACGAACTTAAGGAAAACATTTAATAAAACTACAGCAAGTACCAAAAAAATTAATATCTTACCTACAACTAGCAAACGCAAACGTCTGGCATCCTCTAACACCTGACTTGCAGGTACCGAAATAACTTGCGCTCCAACAATTTCGTTAAGCTTCCAGCCAAAACCATTATCAGTTCCATAAGTAGCAAGTAAGCTAGCAGGAGCTTCTTCGGGACTGCCATGACACCTAAGACAACTTTCTTTCGTGACACTTAGAGGGCGAGCGATATAAAAAATTTCTCCTCCAGGTATATTACGAAAGCCTTGTTGTTGTTGCTGGGAATCATTTCTAAAAGAATTGATAATTTCTGCTTCAAAACTATCGGCTTTATCTCTCAGATTGGTAGGATTTAAAGTAGCTTCCTTGTAAAAAAAGTTTCTGTATCTATCGCTATTTCTAAGATATTCAAATACTTCTCGACTCGAATATGCAGGGACAGTTTGGGGCAAAAATAATTCTTCAGTTTCTAGCCTCGAAGCTAATTCTGGATTAACTTGAGTGCTGGTATAGTTACGAACTGAATTCATTGTTTCGATCAACAACAAGGCTTTTTCGGTCACTACTTCTTCAGCATAACCTTGTATGACTATTGATAGCGTCGCTCCTATCGTTATCATCAGTAATAATAAAATCGCGGCTAAAAGCAGGTTTAGTTTGACCCCTAGCTTAAGATTATTAAACATTTGTTTTAGTCTTGTGGTTGTAAAAATGTATTATTGATATCTTATAAATTATATTTTCGCAGTTTCTGCTTTTGTAGAACCAAAAATTTATAAATACTTTATTGTTAATTTGTTAACTATTTTGTAGAGGTATGAATTTTAAAAAAATATGTATAATAGCTATCTTATTCGTAGTTTCGGGCTGTAGCCGCACTTCCGAACAAACAGATATTTATAAGCTAAGTATTGGGGTGGTTAGGTATGAAGCGCAAGATAATACCTTAGAAAAATATATTGATTTCAAACAATATTTAGAAACGCAGCTTAACTGCATCGTAGAAGTAGAACCTGTTTATAATGAAGTCAAGGCTTTACAACAGATTGCACAGAAAAAGTGGGACTTGGTTTTTGCTCCTTCTGGATTAGCAGCGATCGCTATTTCTCGTTACAATTATCTACCTTTAGTACCTCTCGAAAGTTTACGACAAACACGCTCGGTTATAGCTGTCAGGCAAGATTCAAAATTTGAAAGCCATCAGGATTTAGCAGGGGAGGTAATCGCTCTAGGTCAACGGGGTTCGGCGACTGGCTATTATTTACCGATCTACAATTTATATGGCTTGCATTTTTCCGAAATTAAATTCGCGCCTACACCTAGTACTATTTTGACCTGGCTAGATGAAGAAAAGATTGCGGCAGGTGCGCTGTCAATGGAAGAGTTTCAACGCTATCGACAAAATTTTAAACCCAATAGTTTTAAAGTCATTTATGTAGACTATCATGACGTACCCCCTGGAGCGATTTTAATAGGCGATCGCATCGAACGCAATTTGCAACAACAGATCGAACAAAAGTTAGCCGAAACACCTTCGTTTATTGCAGGTTCTATGGGTTTTTTGCCTAATGAAGAACCACCCAACTACGATTACTTAGTTAAAGTTATCGAGCGAGTTCGTCCAATTGCCGAAAATATTAACGACAAACCAGCACTCTTATATCAACCAAAATAAGTATTTAAAAAGTCAAAAGTTAAAACTAAAGGTTTTTTAGAGTTTAGGGTAAAAAAGAAAAGACTAAAGGAAGATATAGCTACCTTTAACCGTTTCCCTTTTACCTACTAAAGGCTTCTTTTCCTTTCCCCTACAAATTACCGTTCATTTATATATAGTAAGGAGTCAAAAATCTTCTTAGCCGACAGTACCTTCTAGTTTGAGGCTTAGTAATTTATCTGCTTCGGCAGCAAACTCCATCGGTAATTCATTTAAAACGTCTTTACAGAAACCGCTAACCATCATAGTGACGGCATCTTCTTCTGAAATACCCCTTTGAGCCAAATAAAACAATTGTTCTTCACCAATTTTGGCGGTAGAAGCTTCGTGTTCTAATTTGGCGGTGTTGTTATCTACTTGAATATAGGGAAAGGTATTGGCTTCGGCATTATCGCCAATTAGCATCGAGTCGCATTGAGAATAGTTACGCGCACCTGCGGCTTTGGCACCAATTTTGACCAAGCCTCGATAGCTACTTTGAGAATTACCAGCGGAAATACCTTTGGCAATGATCGTACTGCGAGTGTTTTTGCCAATATGAATCATCTTCGTACCAGTATCGGCTTGTTGCTGGTTATTAGTTAGGGCGATCGAATAAAATTCTCCTACCGAATTATCGCCAACTAAGACACAGCTTGGATATTTCCAGGTAATTGCCGAACCAGTTTCTACCTGCGTCCAAGAAATTTTAGAATTGACTCCTTTGCACAAACCACGTTTGGTTACAAAGTTGTAAATACCGCCTTTGCCTTGTTCGTCGCCAGCAAACCAGTTTTGAACGGTAGAGTATTTAATGTCGGCATTGTCTAAGGCTACTAGTTCTACTACCGCAGCATGAAGTTGATTGGTATCGAACATCGGTGCGGTACAGCCTTCTAAGTAGCTAACGCTCGCTCCTTCTTCGGCTACGATTAGGGTACGCTCGAACTGTCCCGTATCGCCAGTATTGATGCGGAAATAAGTAGACAGTTCCATCGGGCAAGTTACGCCTTTGGGAATAAAGACAAACGAGCCATCGCTAAATACAGCGGAGTTTAAAGCAGCAAAATAGTTGTCTCCTACAGGAACCACGCTACCAAGATATTTTTGCACCAGTTCTGGATGTTCCTGCAAAGCTTCAGAAATCGAGCAGAAAATCACCCCTTCTTCTGCTAGTTTTTCTTTAAAAGTCGTCGCTACCGATACGCTGTCAAAGATAGCGTCTACCGCAACATTACTAAGTCTTTTTTGTTCGGAAAGGGGAATGCCAAGTTTTTCAAAGGTATCGAGTAAAGCAGGGTCTACTTCTTCTAGACTGCCTAACTTTTCCTGTTTCTTCTTCTTAGGTGCAGAATAATAAATGATATTTTGATAGTCGATCGCGGGATACTTTGCTTGCGACCACTTGGGTTCGCTCATCTTTTGCCACTGTCGATAAGCTTTGAGGCGAAACTCTAGCATAAACTCTGGCTCGTTTTTTTTGGCTGAAATTAGACGAATTACTTCTTCGCTTAAGCCGCGAGGAATGGTATCTGCTTCAATATCAGTTACAAAGCCGTATTTATATGGTTGATTGACTAAAGTTTTGACTGTGGCACTCATAATTAATGGCAAGCTATTGCTGTGGTGTTCTAAATCTAATACCGTTATTTTCTCGGTCGAGAATGTCAGTAAAAGCTAATCGCTGTGTACAATTAAAGTTAACGACTACTCTACTTAAAAGTTTAACAACAAATTTGTTGTTTAAGTCTATTGTAAGTTACATTAACAACAAAGATGTTGTCAAAGTCGGAAAATTTCTCAATTTTTTGTACGGATTTATCTTTTTAAGACTCGAAATTTAATTATAGGACGATGACGACCACTGGTTTACCGTCTACCAAACAAAGTATTTTACAATACCTACTCAAACAAGATCGAGCTACCGCCAAACAGTTGGCTGAAGCTTTAAAACTTACAACTCAAGCAATTCGCCGTCATTTAAATGAATTAGAAGCTGAAGAATTTATTGAATATCATGCGGTACAGCAAGGAATGGGAAGACCACAGCATCTGTATCGGCTAAGCGACAAAGGACGCGATCGCCTCAATCCCCATCGCTATGGAGAGTTTGCCGTGTCTTTTTTAGATACTTTAGCTGAAACCGTAGGTGAAGAACAGGTTGGTAAAGTTTTAGAAAAACAGTGGCAGCGAAAAGCAAACGAATATCGCGATCGCGTGGGTGGAGGTTCTCTGTTGCAGCGAGTAACCAGATTGGTACACTTAAGACAAGAAGAAGGCTATATGGCAGAACTGCATACAATTTCTCAGTCGCCACAAAAGAAATTTGTTTTAGTAGAACACAACTGCGCCATATCGGAAGTAGCAGAATCTTACCCTAGTATTTGCGGACACGAACTGGAAATGTTTGCCGCAGTTTTACCCGACTGCAATATCGAACGAACTCACTGGATCAATAACGGCGAACATCGCTGTGGTTATTCAATTGAAGCAAAGTAGACATTTGGCATTTAGCATTTAGCATTTATCAGTTGTTTAACGCTAGTTGTTTTTTGCTCCCCCTGCTTCTCACCTTTCTATTTGTCTATGTGCAGCTAAAAATATACAAATATAAAATTTTCTCAAAGATTCGGGAAGCCGCAACGCAAAATGTGGCTTTCCGTCTTTAGGGGTATAGACATTAATTTTAAAACGGTTACAATAGATACAGAAATAAATTAAAGCAATCGTTCATCTCTCTGTAAATTTAAAATTTAGAGAGACGGAAGTAGGGAAAACTCCCGAAGGAACGCGCCTCATTTTATCAACGCAATCGGAGGCGTAAATATATATGAAACTTAATTATCGCGGTGTAAGTTACGAATACAACCCACCTGTGGTTGAAGTAGGCGAAGGCGGAGTTGCAGGTAAATTTCGCGGCTTGGACTGGAGATTTCGCAATCTCAAAAAACCCCCAGTGCTGCAACCACCTGTTAACCTCACCTATCGCGGCGTAGCTTATAACAACCGACCCGTACCAACTACAGATGTTCGAGAGCAGGTTTCTGTTACAGAACAGGCTCGTTGGTTGATGCTCAATAAAGAAAAAGCAGCTAAAAACCGCACTGAGTCTATGTTAAGACGTTCGGCGCATGAGGTCGGTCTTATTTAATTACTAAACGATAAAAACGCGATCGCTGCACTTTACTAGAGTAGTAGCGATCGCATATAGATACAGTCGCTAATAACATAGCGACTGTTTTTTTATTAAAAAACCGAGGAAGTTTTTAACCAGTTCCTCGGTTGTAGAGGATTTATAAGTCTTATTAGACTCTAGCTGTTTCTTCAGTACTTACGCCAACAGCATCACGGATAAATACTAGTTGTTGGGTAAAATCTTCTTCTTTAAGCAACCCTAACAGTTTTTTACCGCCAGACGATAGGCTGTAGTCATTAGGAAAACTCACTACAGAGTTTTGTTCCATTGCTGCTGCTAACTGATACCAAAAATAAAGCTTTTGATTAGAAGAATAAGATTTATAAGTCTGAAATTCTTGGCGATCGCTACCTGCGATAAAATCACGCTGTACCTGTAGCTGTTCTTCTTCAGACATTTGTTTAATGTTACTGACTAAGCTGTCAGTATCGCCTAAATTTTCTCCTTCACGTTCTGGTTCGGGAGTTAAATCTCCTTTTATTTTCTGGTAAGCGTACCATAAAATTGCTAGCTGTTCGTCAGTTTCTAAAGAACGAAGAGTGGAAATTTTTTCTGTTGCCGCAGACATAAAAATAAAATACCTTTAATAATTTTCAAACAAGGTTTAAAACCTTATCTGTTGTTCATCATGAACAATGATTCTGTAAGAAACACCTATAAGAAGTCGCAAATGTAAAGATAAATTAAATTTGTAGAATCCTTCTTCTGTGGGAGGCAAAGAGAAAATACAGAACAAAGGTTTTATTTAATCAAAATACACTGACGTAAAAAATTTAACTCTAAGAAACCAATTTTCGGTCGGTAGAGAAAAACATCAGAGTCTTTTATATTATGAGTCAGAGAATAAACTAAATTTAAAATAAATTACCAAACCAACCCAGACAGCTAGTTACTAATTTGCCAATGTCTCAACGACCTATATATTTAGATAATCACGCCACAACACCTGTAGATGAAAGAGTGTTAGAGGCAATGATTCCTTACTTTACAGAAAAATTTGGCAATCCTTCTAGCATTACTCATGTTTATGGTTGGGAAGCAGAAGCAGCAGTCAAGCAAGCCAGAGAAACTATTGCTAATGCAATTAGTGCTACTCCCGAAGAAATTGTCTTTACTAGCGGTGCTACCGAAGCCAATAATTTAGCTATTAAAGGTGTGGCAGAGGCTTACTTTAGCCAGGGAAGACATATTATTACCGTCCAAACCGAACATAGTGCCGTACTAGATCCCTGTGGTTATTTAGAAACGTTGGGGTTTGAAGTTACTTATTTACCAGTGCAGTCTGACGGGTTAATCGATCTCAACAAATTAGAAACGGCAATTCGCGACGATACAATTTTAGTTTCGGTAATGGCAGCTAATAACGAAATTGGCGTAATTCAACCTCTGACAGAAATTGGTAATATCTGTCGCGACCGCAACTGTTTATTTCATACTGATGCCGCACAGGCGATCGCTAAAATTCCTTTAGATGTAGAGGAAATGAAAATCGATCTAATGTCACTAACCGCTCATAAGGTATACGGTCCTAAAGGCATCGGTGCGTTATACATACGTCGTCGCCATCCCAGAGTTAAAATTGCCTCGCAAATTCAGGGAGGAGGACAAGAAAAAGGCAGGCGTTCTGGTACGCTTTACACCCCGCAAATTGTCGGCTTTGGTAAGGCAGTAGAGTTGGGACTAGCAGAGATGCGATCGGAGTCGCAGCGACAATTTGAGTTAAGAAAAAAGCTATGGCAAATGATAAAAGAATTGCCTGGAATTGAGTTAAATGGTCATTATCAGCAAAGATTATCGGGTAATTTAAATATTAGTATTGAAGGAGTAGACGGTTCGGCTTTGCTACTTGGTTTGCAGCCTACCGTAGCTTTGTCTTCTGGTTCGGCTTGTTCTAGTGTTTCTACGGCACCATCTCATGTGTTGACGGCATTGGGGCGATCGCAAAAGTTAGCTTATGCTTCTTTGCGTTTTGGTATCGGACGCTTTAATACTGCTAAGGAAATAGAAACCGTAGGCAAGGCAACGATAAACACAGTTAAGGCTTTACGACAGGCAAATAATAGCACTTTAAAAGTATGAATCCTAATAACTGGCTTACCGTTAGTTCGTTTATCGCGATCGCCACTTTGTTAAGTATCGAAGTTGGCTGGCTGACGAAAAAGGGAACATTACCACTTACTTCCAATATTCCTTACTCGGAAGCACAACAGCAGTTTTTACAAGTTTGGGTCAATATTGCTTTACTTATTGGGTTAATTGTACCTATAGTTATGGCGATTGTTTTTTGGCAACAACCAGATATTTGTCAATTTTTTAGCTGTTATTTAGTGGCTGTTTTTATTCAGTTAGCTAGTGAAATTGGTTTTAGCCGTTGGTTGTGTAAAAGTGTGGTGGTAACTATCGGGACGATATATACGGGATTTCGGATTTGGCAGTTATGGTATGGTCTTCAGTTGGCTATTTATCCCCAGCCTTGGCTGAGTTGTTTGTGGTTGGTGTTGTTGTTTTGGGTGGCGAATTTAATAATGCTCTTTACAATGGCTTATCCAACTATTATTTCAGAATCAAAGCAACGTGTTTAAACTGAGCTTAATTCATCAAACTTAGTTAAGAATCAAGAAGAGTTTGTATCGATTATCTATAAAGACAATCAAAAAGCTGTATGGACTGGACTAGTAACAAAGGGTTAGATATATAATTTTTTTTGTAGCACGACCGCTGCCAAAAATACACTATTAAATTATTAAATACCAATGACAGATCGTTTTTCTCAAGCAACTGTTGTCAATATAGAACCTTACATTGAGTTAAACAATCGAGGTAAAGTAGTACGCTTGAGACTGAGCGACGAGGTCAACCGCCTCGGAAGAGATCCTAAATGGGCAACGATACAGGTACCGCAAGATTGGACAATTGTTTCGCGCCGCCAGGCAATTATCCAAAAAGAAGGTAAAAGCTATCGCATTTTTGATGGCGATTGCGAAGCTAGCCAAAGGCATCGCGCCAAAAAAAGAGGTAACGGCATTTTTCTCAATCAAACTAGAATTAACTTTACTGAAGGTCATTTACTGAAAAGCGGCGAACAATTATACATCGGTCAAGATCCTCGGTATCAAATTAGTCTGACTTACCAGAATCCTAGAAGCAGTAATGTATCTGTACCAAAACTACATCGCTTGGAATTGACTGGTTTGCAAAACGATCTCGTAGAGTTGGGCAGATCCCCAAATCCCAATCATCGTGCGTCGATTCAACTAGATGCACCTACAGTATCTCGTCTCCATGCAACTATCTATGCCGATCGCCAAGGCAGTCACATCTTACAAGATCGTAGTACCAACGGAACTTTTGTCAACGGCAATCGCTTAGAAAAGCGGCATCGACTCGAACCAGGAGATGCTATTCAAATTGGTCCTTATATTCTGATTTACACGGGAGATGCTTTAGAGCTTAAAAACGCTACAGATCGGGTTCGTATTGATGCCCATCAACTGGTACGCAAGGTAAAAGACAAACGAGGCAAAGAAAAAATTATTCTCAATGATGTTTCACTAGTTATCGAACCAGGACAGCTAGTTGCTTTGGTAGGGGGTAGTGGTGCTGGTAAATCAACTCTAATGAAGTCTTTGTTAGGAATTGCTCCAACGTCTTCAGGTAATATTTACTTAAATGGTGACGATTTGCGGCAAAATTGGGCAGTTTACCGTTCTCAGGTAGGTTATGTTCCCCAGGATGATATTATTCACCGCGAGCTAACTGTTGAGGAGGTTTTAAAGTATGCCTGTCAACTACGGCTTCCTCCCGATACTAATATCGGTAAAGTAATTACTAACACTCTAGAACAAGTTAAACTTTCTCACGTCCGTCATAGTTTGGTGTCCAAACTCAGCGGTGGACAGCGCAAGCGGGTTAGTATCGGCGTAGAATTGTTAGCCAACCCCAAGCTGTTTTTTCTCGACGAACCTACTTCTGGTCTAGATCCTGGTTTGGATAAAGAAATGATGCAGCTACTGCGCGAACAGGCAGATTTAGGCAGAACTATTGCTTTAGTTACTCATGCTACAGATAATATTGGTATTTGCGATCGCATTGCTTTTATGGGTTTGGGAGGCAAACTCTGTTATTATGGACCTCCTCAAGAAGCTCTGTCTTTCTTTCAGCAGCATTCGGGAAAATTTATCGACGAAAAATTTAATGATTTTGCCGATATTTACATCGAATTAAATAAAGGCAAAAACGAAGAAGCCATTTTAGAACGGGTCGATTATTGGTCTGATACTTATTCTAAGTCCTCACTATACGAAGCCTATATCGAAAGTTCTCTCAGTCCTGGTAAAGAAATACAGCAAAAATCAAATGCGGCAGTTAAGACGGGTATTTCACCTTTAGCACAATTATCACTACTAGCTCGACGTTACTGGAAACTAGTTAGTCGCGATACCAATAGTTTAATCTTAACTTTGCTAGCAGGACCAATTACCATTGCTCTAACAGGCTTACCCCTACGTAACGAAAAACCACTAAGTATAGTCGATGTTCCCAGCGCAACTCAAGCTTCTCTAGCACTAAGACTGTTGTTTATTTTTAGCTGCGTTGCGATTTGGCTCGGTCTTTCTAATGCAATTCGCGAAATTGTCAAAGAAGAAGGGATTTATTTTCGCGAACGGCTGCTCAATCTCGGTTTAATTCCCTATCTCTCGTCCAAGCTACTAATTCGCGGAGGAATTGCTTTAGCGCAAACTATTTTGATTACTCTGGTAGTTCTTTTAGTTTTTGATGCGCCAGAGTCAAATCTGATTCCCTGGTCAGTTGGCTTTGCAATTACTACCTTTTTAACTCTTGTTGCCAGTACCAGTCTAAGTTTGATGCTTTCTGCAGTGGTTAAAACTGAAAATGAAGGTAACGGTATTTTACCTTTAGTGATGATACCTCAGATAATTTTTTCAGGCGTGTTGTTTACTTTAGAAGGTTGGTCGAGCAAGCTTTCCTGGCTAATGCTAAGTCGCTGGTCGATTGGAGCTTTTGGTTCGCTAGCTAATGTAAATGCTATGGCACCTCCCGAAATGCCAGGATTAGAGACGGAAATGCTAGCAGACATTTTTCAGCCTAGTTCGGTATACAATGCCACCTGGGAAAACTTGGCTTTGAACTGGGGAATTTTAGTCGTTCATGCTTTAGCTTATGCAATTGTTACTCTAATAGTGCAACGTCGCAAAGATATTTTTTAACTTCGCTTCGCTCCTGAAGGCAGAAGTCTGTAACGTTTCTTCTTACTAACTCGATGATAGGCGACAGATTCTACCAAGCCGATCGCGATAAAGTTAGAGAGTAAAGCCGATCGCCCGTAACTCATCCAGGGCAGGGGTATACCAGTAATTGGAGCTAGTCCAATAGTCATGCTGATATTAATAATTACCTGAAAAGCAATAACTGAAAGAAAACCAATTGCCAGCAGAGAACCGAAGTTATCTTTTGCCGTAGCCGCAATCCAAACTAAACGAAAGCAGATTGCCCAGAAAACTAGCAACAAAATCATACAGCCAACAAAGCCTAAATTTTCTCCTACTGCCGAAAATATAAAGTCAGTATGCTGTTCGGGAATAAAGTTAAGTTGAGTTTGGGTTCCATGATGCCATCCCCTACCGCTTAACTGTCCCGCACCAATCGCAATACGCGATTGAATTAAATGATAGCCTCCTCCCAGAGGATCTTTCTCTGGATCGAGAAATAAAATCAATCTGGCTTTTTGATAGTCTTTGAGCAGTCCCCAAAAGACATTGCCTAACTCTACCGCCGCCAAATTTAGCGCGCTCGCTGCCAAGAAGGCTACTATTTTTACGGGGAAACTCAGCCAGGCTATGCCTGCCATAACTAACACCCAAATTAACCAGACAGGAAGATAGACATGATATAAAATAGCTGAAATTAAAGGAGATACAAGTAAAATCAACCATCCTGGATTGGTATTTGCCCAATAGAGCATGGTGATTACTATTACTCCAAATACCAACGAAGTACCTAAGTCTGGCTGCAAAAATACCAGCCCCCAGGGAACGGCAGTAATTGCTAGAGTACGGGCGATCGCGCTCATTTTGGAAGTATTTTCATTATGCAGTAAGGCTGCCAGAGTAATAATTACACCAATTTTGGCAAACTCTGACGGTTGAATGTTAAAACCTGCAACTGTAATCCAGCGTTGTGCGCCTTTAGCGGTTACTCCAGTTATCATTACCGCAATTAAAGAAGCATTGGTTAAAGCGTAAACTAACCAATGCCACTGCAATAGAGATTGATAACGCCAGCGAGAAAGTAACAGAGCAATAACCAAGCCAATGGCACCGATAGAAATATGTTGATAGGCGCGATCTAATCCTTCTGCTAACTCCGTACTGTGAATCGTCAAGCCGCCAAATATAGTTACGCCGATTACTAACAGCAGCAACAGCCAGTCGAGTTGTTGCCAGGGCTGAACTACTGTATGCAGATATTTGCTGAGATAAAGTAATTTCGAGCGAGATTTAGCAGGCATCTTGTTTGGGATTAGAAATAGAAATTTTGATTAGCACTAATCTAACCGCTTTTGAATCCAATAGCCTCTAGATTCAAAGATAATTATTCCAAAAATCTGATGGCGATCGCCGCATAAGTTAAAGTAACTCCGAGCGAGCGCGATTGACTTAAATTGATGAAGGGTATTTAACCTACTTTTTATCTACATACTAAGTATCCTAATGGCGCGATTGCTTGTCTTTCAATTAGAGCGAATAGTCTCGATTACTTACTCATCAAATAAAGCTGAAGATAATAGATCTTATAATCTTAGTGAGCTATTAAAAAAAATATCATGGCACAGATAAACTTTGGAGAAATTTTAGAAGCAGCAGAACAACTTTCTATAGAAGAGCGAGAAGACTTGATTCGTATTTTACAAAATCGTTTGAGAGAACAAAAAAGAGCCGATGTGGTTAAAGATGTTAGAGAAGCTCAACAAGAATTCGAGCGAGGTGAATGTCAACCTGTTACACTAGAGCAACTGATGAAGGAAATTCTTTCGTGAAGTTTGTCTTATTACGCTCTAATGCCTTTGTTAGAAATGCTCGCAAAATTATCAAAAGACAACCTCAATTAGCTCAAAATATTCAAAATACCATAGAGCTACTCTGCTCATATCCGTTTCAAGCACGATTAAAAACTCACAAATTAAAAGGAGAGCTTAAAGATTCTTATGCTTGCAGTGCGGGCTACGATCTAAGAATTATTTTCAAATTTGTTGAATACGAACAAACACAAGCAATTCTCTTAGAATCAATTGGGACTCATGATGAAGTTTATTAGTGCGATCGTGTTTGGTGATGAGGTAGAGCGATCGCATTGAAAGAGAGAAAAATGCGCTCGATATTGGTAGTGATGAGAGCGGTTATTAAGGCGATTGGGTTTGAGATGCTAACGGAACTTTGTTTAGGTTAAGACCAAAACACCTTTCTTACTATCTATATGACTAGAAATGAGATGGTTAACAAATTATCTGCTCGCTTGCTGATTAAGTATTTGTTTCTAATGTTTATGGTATTAAAGAAATGCAACTTAAGCCTTTAACTGCTGCAATTTTTATGCTCGTTTTCCTTTCGGGATGCTATGGAAAGGATTGTTTGAGTAAACAGACTACTAAACCTAGACATCTAAAGCGGTTGCTTGAAACTAAAAAATGTCCAGGATGTTACTTAGGCGATGCCGATTTAAGTGGTGCAGATTTAGCAGGTGCAGATTTGTCGGGAGCTATGTTAGTCAAAGCTAATTTAGATGGTGCTAACTTACAACAGGCTAATTTAAGTAATGCTCAATTGAGTTGGTACGATATTGATACTGGATGGGGATTATCAGAGACTTGCGATGTCGATTTTTCTGCTTCGCTAAAGAAAGCTAATTTAGAGGGGGCTAATTTATCAGGAGCTAACCTAAGAAAAGTCGATTTAGAACAGGGAAATCTTAGCTATGCTAATTTAAAAAATGCCGATTTACATAAAGCTAATTTAAAAGAGGCTAATCTCATAGAAGCCAACTTAGAAAAGGTTTACTCATCGGGGGTCGATTTTACAGAAGCCAATTTAAAAGAGGCTAATCTCACAGAAGCCGACTTATACAACGTTGAGTTGAAAAATGCCAATCTTAGTAGTGCCAATTTAAGAGAAACATATTTAACTTCCTCTAATCTTCAAGGGGCTAATCTAGAACACTCAGATCTAAGTAAATCTAAAATCAGTAACGTTAATTTCAAGGAAGCAAACTTGTTAGGTGCCAAACTTCCCAATTATATATTTTCAGAAGACTACGAAAAATCTTATTTGTCTCGTCCTAACTTAGATGGTGCAACTATGCCCGATGGAACGATTTTTTCTGGTTATACTCAATAAAACTCTCTGGTTGACAAATCAACGCGAACGAGAGCTTGCCAGCTTGAAGCTATTGATAAAATTTATTTGAGCATTAACTACTGCAAATATCGCTTTATCTCCTCACGAACTTATTTAGACAACTAGCAATTTTTCGTCTTTTCTTTCCTTTGCTCCTCTAAAAGATCGATATTTAGGAAGGTTTGCTCAAACATTTCTTTAAATAGACTTTCTCAAATGCGGCGATCGCATTTACTCTACCGAGCTATGTTAAGAGCGATCGCCAATTTGAGTTAGCAAACACAATCTCGTTGCTTGAGACTAAATCGATAGCCATCGGGTAAAATGTGCAGTTTGGCACCACAAATTGCCAAAGCCTCATCGTGCAAAGATTCGTCAACGTTAGTATGAGACAAATCGGCAAGATCGATAATTGTCACGCCACCTTCACCTATAACTCTTACTTCATCGCCATTAACGATAATTGCAGTATTTTCATCAATACCAATTCCTAGCATGGAAGGTTGTTGAATTAAAGTTGATACCAGCCTTCCCAATCTTCCTCTTTGAGAGAAGTGCTGATCGATCGCCACTCCCGAGAGAAAACCCATACCTGGTTCTAAAGTTACAGTTTCCAAACGTGGATGAGTTTCGGCATCTCCCTCAACGATCATAGTTTCAGGCATCATTGCCGCACCCGCACTAGTTCCGCCAATTACCAAACCGCTGTCGAACTTTTGGTGTAATAAGCGATCGATTTCAGTATCTTTAAGCAAATCAGTAATGCGAGCCTGATCGCCACCAGTAAAGAATACGCCAGTCGCTTGCTGTATAATCTCTATGTCTCTAGAGTTTTCAGCATCTTCGCGCCTTTCGGTATCGACAATATCTACTCTTTTAGCACCAAATCTTTCAAAAATATCTCTGTAAGTCGCTCCTACTTCTCCTGGCAAACTTGTAGCCACAGTCATTACTACCAACTGAGCTTCTCTACCCCCAGAAAGTCGAACAAATTCGCGCAAGATGGTACATTCTCTTTCTTTATCTTCTGCACCGCCAATAATGATTAGTTGTCCCTGTTTCTGCGATCCTGAAACGGAGCTTTCTATTTCTTCACGATCTTGTTTGTTTTTAGTAATTGCGACCATAGTTACCTACCAATGGCAAAAATAATTAATAATTAAAGTAAAACATATTTGCCAATCGCTTCCTTGTTTCTTTAGATATATTTTGCTGTTTTACCAAAAATTTAAAAAGATATAGCTAAATTTTGTAGTTTTTAAAGCCAATATCAATTGTTAGTTTAGCGATCCCCATATTTATATTTTGTTGTAAAACATTTGAAATTTAATTTTTTGTAGATTCTCGAATACGTCAATTGAAATATTACTAACCTCAGATAGAGGCAACTGTACTGTTTCGCTGGTACTTTAGATCGGTGTTGCTTAAAGTCAAATCGAGATGCTCACAGAAAATACTGCCGAAGTTGTTCGCGTTAATGCCAGAAATACAGATATTTTTGACCTGTTTAATATCAGACAATATGTCGGGGCAAATCCCTATCTAAATCGTGCTGCGGTGGTATTTGACTTGGCTCTAACCAAATTCGGTCAACCTTTACCAATAGAAAAATACTTGGCTATTATCGGCGATCGCTACCCTCATTTATTAGAAGCTCAATACAAGTCTCACGGGGAATTATTTGCTCGTACGGTATCAGAAGTCAATCAACTGGACATGGATTTGCACCTTAAGAGTTGGAGTATACGAGAAGAGGCAAACTACCAGAGAATTGCCATTGAATCGTTACATCAGCGTACTACCAGAGAAGTAATTTATTGCGTTTGGGATTGGTTTGAAGCGATCGAACGAGGAGATGACTTTAATATTGCCGAGCAAATTGTTTCTTTACAACAGGTATTTCGCTCCTCGGTTTATGGAGGTCCGACGGTTTACGCCTTATTAAGATCTGCCAATGCTAAAAAAATTCCTGCTTTTTATTTGTGGGATGAAAGATTGATGCAGTATGGCTACGGCAAACAGCAAATTCGCGGAATTGCTACGACCTTCGATGCCGATAGTCATTTAGATTCTGATTTTACGACTCTCAAAGATGACTGCAAAAGATTTTTAGCAGAGTTAGGATTTCCAGTACCCCAGGGTGATGTAGTAGTAAGTTGGCAAGAAGCGGGAGAAGTAGCGGCAGAACTTGGCTATCCTCTGGCGGTAAAACCAGTCTCTGGTCATAAAGGAATTGGCGTGACTGCTGACGTGCAAAACGAAGTCGAATTAGAAACAGCTTATTTACGTGCGGTAGCTTCCGTACCAGAAGAAGAACGAGCCAGTATTATTATCGAAAATAGCATCGCGGGACATGATTTTCGCCTACTCTGCGTCAATGGTAGATTTGTTGCCGCGATCGAACGACAACCAGCTTTTGTAATTGGAGATGGAATCAGTACAATTGGCGAATTAATCGAACGGGAAAATCGTTCGTCTCAGCGGAGCGACACGCCTACCTCGCCGATGGGTAAAATTCAAACCGATGAAGCGATGCACCGTTATTTAGAAGAGCAAAATTTAGACTTAGATAGCGTTGTCGATCGCGATCGCGCCGTATACTTGCGTAAAGTTGCCAATCTCTCTTCGGGAGGATTTAGTATTGATGCCACCAATCGAGTTCACCCCGATAATATTATTTTGGCGCAAGACATCGCCCAGCATTTTCGCCTGACCTGTCTGGGAATCGATGTGATTACTAAAGATATTTCGGTTTCCTGGAAAGAAGGTAATTTTGGTATTATTGAAATTAACGCCGCTCCTGGAGTTTATATGCACCTCAATCCTGCGATCGGCGAACCAGTTGATGTTACTTCTCGTATTTTAGAAACCTTTTTCAAGTCTGGTGATGATGCCAGGATTCCCATTGTTACCTTCAATCGCGTTACTCTGCGAGAGTTACAAAAGTTGAGCGATCGCATTTTGACTTTTCATCCTGATTGGGTAGTAGGTGCGGTATGTCGCGAAGGTATTTTAATCAATCGCTCTGAAAAAGTACTCAATCGTTACTACAACTGCAACATTCTCAATTTGCTACGCAACCCCAAACTAAATATTTTAATTGCTGAATACGATGAAGAAGAATTAGAAAGAGAAGGAATGTTTTACTATGGCAGCGATTTAGTGGTATTAGACAATCCTTCTGAAACCGAAATGATGTTAGCTCGCGATGTTTTTACCGACTCAACTATAGTAATCAAGCAAGACAATCAAATAACTATCAAACGCCAAGGTTTACTCGAACAATACGAATTAGAGTCGGGAGAGTTATTAGAAGGAGTTTATTTAAAAGAAATTGCCAATATCCTTGAAAAATAAGCTTTTTAGGATTGAGAGTAAGATAACAAAATAGCCCCATAAGGCAACTTACAGGGCTAAATTAGCGACTAATATAAGCCAAAATAACGATTTTAGTTAGTAAATTCGACAAGGCTTTGTATTATTGTGTAGTTTTAAAATAAAACAATATCTAAGTCAGTAGCAAAATCGTTAGGCACATTTTCTAAAGTAGCGAATTGAGTTCCATCAAACGATAAAGCACCAGTGTGATAATCGTATTCAAATTCGTGAGTTGAAGAAGCTCCAAAACCATAAGAGTCTATCTCAATAATATCTCCTTCTTGCCAATTAAAGTCTGCGATTGTATCAATTCCTTCATCAAGTTCATAGAAGCTAAAGGTATCAGCCCCTTTACCTCCGTAGAGATAATCATCGCCTTTACCTCCGTAAAGATAATCATCGCCTTTACCTCCATCTAAGTAATCATCGCCTTTACCTCCATCTAACCAATCATGCCCCTTGTCTCCGTAGAGATAATCATCGCCTTTACCTCCGTAGAGATTGTCATGACCTTTACCTCCATCTAACCAATCATGACCTTTATCTCCGTATAAGTAATCGTCGCCTTTATCTCCGTAGAGATAATCATCGCCTTTACCACCCTCTAACCAATCATGATCCTTACCTCCATCTAACCAATCATGACCTTTATCTCCATATAAGTAATCGTCGCCTTTGTATCCATAAATATAGTCGTCGTGCTTGCTGCCTTCGATTACATTGTTTTTGTTGTTACCGTAGTAAGTTCCCATTGTTTTTTTCTCCTGTTTTAAGTTGATTTGTTTTGTTCTGTATTTCTATACGATCGAAGGAGAAAAATTATGCAAAAAAATGATTTTGATAATAAATAAAAAATATTGGCTTATTTTAAATGTTTTTTATGCTTTATTGGCTTTATTTAACTTACGCTAAATCTATGGCACTCGGTGTGGTTGCCACTGGTTGAAGCTAGTAGCATTTTTACGAGTAATACGTACAACATATTTGTTCTTCTTGTAGATATTACTTGTCCTGCAAAAAATTAAGACAAACAGTAACGGTTGATGAAAAGTATCGATCGCCTCGACGCAACTATGGGTCAAAATACTATTACTTTTGCCGTTGCAGAAATTGAAAAATCTTAAGCGACTAGAAAAGACAAAGTAAGTCCGAGATACACGACCTGTTGAAGCGAACTCCCTATAGTTAGAGCTGCTTTGATTAACCAAACTATGCTTTAGACTTGCTATCTGTTCGATATGTTTACTTATTTGGGAAATCTAAAATTGTAAAACGCATATATTTAAGAACATGGGATTGTTGATTAGGTTGGTTGGTTTAGCTTTATTACTATTAGGGATATATTTTTTAGGGCAAAATATTTATTTTTCAACTAATTCTTATCCATATTGGTGGCGTGGTATAGCTGCTGATGCTTCTATTTGGTTTCTCACAGCAGGTGTTTTAATGTTTTTTGTTTTAAAGAAACAAATTTTTGAGTGGTATAGCAATATGCATTGGAATTTTACTAATTTTTGCCAGCAGTAGAGCTATTTTAAATCCTACGAGCTTATGGCAATTCGTCCTATCTTTAGCTTGTTTTTTCGGAGGTTATCAACTATTTACTACTGGTCGCCTCAATATTTAGGTTTAACGTCGCTATTGATTGCAAAAGATAAAAATTTAGAAACATTGTTGTTACAGTCAATACCTTGTTGATAACTACCAAAATATAATTTGTTTTTTAAGATTATGTCCGCAAGACAATACCAATGGCTCATTGCTCGAACAGCAACAGACGTTACTCAAAGATTTTGGCATTCGGCAAAAGCAATTCCTGCTAAAGCCTGGCAGCGTTGGGCTATTACTCTAGCAGTTGGTTTGGGGATATGTATGCTAATTATGTTTGTAGCAACTCGTTGGGCAATGAGCGCAGAAGGTCTACAAGCGTGGGACGAGCAAATGCTCTTAAAAATCGACAAACACTTTCCTATGAGTTTTAACAAAGGTGTTACCTGGCAATCTCCAGGAAATTTAGTGGGTATGCTACCAGTAGTAATTGCTTTTGCTGCTCTAACTTCTTGGTTTTCGCGACCGTTAATTGCAGCGACGACAGCGATCGCCTACGTGCTACAATTTGCTATCGTTTGGGTTGGTTGGGGAATTTGGAATCGCGATCGCCCCAATTTAATTGCCAACGGTCTAGCTGCACCAGGGTTACACTCTTTTCCATCTGGACATGCGGTTGTAGTAACTGTAGTCTATGGTTTTTTATTTTATCTTTGGTTTCGATCTTCCCATAGTTGGTTAGAGCGATTAATTGTTATTGTTTTCGCTTTAGTCTGGATTGGTTTAATTTCGATGTCGCGGTTGGTGCTTGGCGCACATTGGCCCAGCGATCTAATTGCAGGACTGGCAATTGCTTTGCTATGGCTGGCGTTTGTTATTTTAGCTGTCAGACAAGCTGAAACTTATATTAAGTTACATTAGGTTATGCTGTAGCTCTTCGCAGAAAAACTTTCTACGAGCAAATAAATAAAAGAATTTTAGCTATAAAAACGCGATCGCAATTTGTCTTATTTAGCCAATAACTGCTATACGCTACTAACCATCTGATACTGTTCTACTAAAGCCACGAAGTTTGATAGAATTTGCAGCCCGTTATCTGAAGACTTTTCGGGGTGAAATTGAACCGCCATTAAATTATCGCGAGCGATCGCCGCAGTGACCGTTTGCGTACCGTGAGTTACGGTTGCGGCATTTATACTAGAATCTAGCGGATCGACATAAAAAGAATGAACGAAATAAACGTAGGGATTTGGGTTTAACTGCTGCCAAAGGGGAAGCTGGGGCTGTATCAAGTCTAGTTGATTCCAACCCATGTGGGGAATAGTAATTTCTGGTTCTCTTTTAAAGTGCCGTACCATTCCCGCAACAATACCCAAGCCAGATTCTGTTCCTTCCTCAGAACCCTCAAAAAGAATTTGCAAACCCAAACAAATACCCAAAAACGGTTTTCCCTGGGCGATCGCCTGTTTGATTGGTGCTTCTAAATTCCGCTCTCTAAGATGCCGCATCGCAGGATCGAATGCCCCAACTCCTGGCAAAACCACCGCATCTGCATTAAGTATTTTTGCGGCAGAATCAGTAATAGTAGGAGTTGCTCCTGCTTTTTCTAAGCCTTTACAAGCAGAATGAAGATTGCCCATGTCATAGTCAATGACAGCAATATTGGTCATAGTTAACTCCTTACTACATCAATCGCTCATTTACCTATTCTACAGATAACTTTTTTTCCTGTCTTTAGATGTGTGGCAGACTACAGCTTTCAATTGTCGATATTTTTTTCTCTAGCAAATTACCAGACCACTCAACCTTTAGGGGGATACCATATATTGAATTTTTCTAATTTAATCAAATAATAGTAGATTTTAAAATTAGAGAAAAATATGCCAGCTAATTCCCAAAATTCCTCAATGCTATATCGAGAACTAGGTAACACGGGCGAGAAAGTTTCTGTTATCGGACTTGGCGGTTGGCATCTCGGTTTAGATAAAGTTGACGAGCAACTAAGCCTCAAAATTATTCGTTCGGCGATCGATCGCGGCATTACTTTTATGGATAATAGCTGGGATTACAATGATGGAATTAGCGAAAAGCGAATGGGCAAAGCCCTTCGTGACGGCTATCGCGAAAAAGTCTTTTTAATGACCAAAATTGATGGTCGTTCCAAGCAAGAAGCCGCCAAGCAAATAGACGAGTCTTTGAGGCGTCTACAGGTAGACTGCATCGATCTCGTACAGCACCACGAAATTATTCGCTACGAAGATCCCCATCGAGTATTTGATGAGGGAGGCGCAAACGAAGCTTTTATTGAAGCAAAAGAAGCTGGCAAGCTGCGCTACATTGGATTTACGGGACACAAAGATCCTCAGATACACTTACATATGCTTGAAGTAGCAGCGAAACAAGGCTTTAAGTTTGATACGGTACAAATGCCTTTGAACGTAATGGATGCCCACTACCGAAGTTTCGCCCAGCTAGTCGTTCCAGAATTGGTCGAGCAAAATATTGGAATATTGGCGATGAAAACTATGGCAAACGGGATTCTGTTACGCTCTAATACCGCTACTCCTATTGAATGTCTGCATTACGCCCTCAATCTACCTACTTCAGTGGTAATAACGGGTATCGATAGTATGGAAATTCTCGACCAGGCATTTGAAGCGGTACGCACCTTCGAGTCAATGGACGAAAAGCAGGTGCAATCGTTGTTAGATAAAACCGCTGAGGCAGCGGCGACGGGAGAATTCGAGCCATTTAAAACTTCTTCTATTTTTGATAGCACTGCCCAAAATCCTCAGTGGTTGGGAGAAGAACCACAGCGACTCCAGCAGTTGATGCCGCAATAATAGACCTCTCGCACGAATCATCAAACTTGGTTGGGTATGAAGTCTGAAGTCACAGCGCATACGCAAGGGCGCGTGGCTTGAAACAGAGCCTAACGGCTCAAAGACGCTTTGCGGCGTATGCGCGAACGCGCTGTGTTCGAGCCCTTGTGCCGCCCGCGCATACGTCATGCCCTCCAGACTGCGCGGCTTTGAAGCAATAGCCTCTATATTTGCCCTTCTCCGAAGGGCTGTGTCTGAAATCAAAAACTAGTATCGAAAAAGTATATTTATGCAAGAAGTCTAATTTACCGTCCTTTTAAGACAAGGCTTTAGGCTTTAGCTTATGAAACGTCATCACTTCAAGCGGCAACGCCTATACAGATACTGGCTGGTTTTTATTTGATAAGCCAATGGATAAATTAACTATTTGTTTTTGAGGATAATATTTGTTTTCGATGATGGTTTCTAAATCTGGCATTTCTTGCCAACATCTACGACAAAACCAGTACTCACGATGACTACCAAAGTGATGTAGCATAGTACCAGAACAATTGGGACAAATAGGATGAGTTTTCATTTTTTTATCCGCTTTAAGTTAATTTAAATAGCTCGATCGCATTTGATTTTAAAGTCATAGCTCCAGCAAATTTTGTTTTATATCGAACTTGGTTTGCTAGTAATTTTTACGATCCCTTAAGCGATCGCTCGAATTTTGTCGCGTTAAACTTGCTTCAAGCTAATTTAAATCATAAATTTTAAATCTAAAGAACTTGTGAAGAAGTTTATAAATACGAAGATTTTGTATAGCGCAAAATGTTCTAGACTATAGTTTTTTAAAAAACTTTTTATTCTAAAATATCAATAAAATTATAGATGTAAAAATTAATAAATTGTAATTGTTTTGCTACCAACCAAGAAATCCAGAAATCTGACTTGCCAAAGTTAGAGAATCAAATGGTTTGAGAATTACACCTTTAGCACCAGCAGCGTAAAAGCGGCTGCGATCGCTGGCTTGAGCTTTAGCAGTAATAAAAATCGTGGGAATATGCTTGGTTTTAGGGTTATTTTGTAGCAGATTTAAAGTTTGCAACCCATCGAGTTTTGGCATCATGGCATCTAGCAAAATGGCATCTGGCTGTTCGGTTTCGGCAATTGCTATTCCTTCAATACCATTAGCTGCCGTCAGCATCTCCCAGTCAGCTTCGGTCTTGAGACAAAAACCAGCTAAAATTTTGATGTCTTCTTCATCGTCAATAAATAAAATACGTTTAGCACCCATGTTCTTCGGAAGTAAAAGTCGATTGCGGTTGAAATATTGCTATTGAAAGTTTACGAAGGGTTTTTTAGTTGAGGTAAAGTAAAGAAAAAAGTGCTGCCTCGACCATAAACACTTTTCACCCAAATTTTGCCGCCATGTTGTTCGACAATGTGACGGCAAATAGCCAAACCCAAGCCAGTACCGCCTTTTTGGCGGGAATCCGAAGCGTCTACTTGTTGAAAACGTTCAAAAATAGTTTCCAATTTATCTGCGGGAATTCCTCTACCTCGATCTTTAACTGCAAATAATACTTCATTACCTTGTAGTTTGACAGTTACTAATACTTTAGAGTTGGCAGCTGAAAACTTAATTGCGTTACTAAGGATGTTAATAGTTGTTTGAAGGATGCGATCGCGATCGACCCAGAGTTCAATCGAGGGAACGTTAGTTTCAATAACGACTTCATGTTCCCGAGCCATTGATTCTATAGTAGTTATTGCCTGCTCGATCAACTCGGCACTATTACACTGTTGGCATTCGAGCCGATCTTTTCCCGACTCCATACGTTCGAGATCGAGAAGATCGTTAACCAGACGCACCAGACGTTCGCTATTCCTCAAAGCCAGGGTTGCCATTTCTCTTCCCAAATCGGAAAGTTCGCCCAAACGATTGGCACATAATAATTTAATTATCCCATGAATCGAAGTTAGAGGAGTTCGCATTTCGTGACTGGCAACCGAAATAAACTCACTTTTCATCTTTTCTATTGCTTTGCGATCGCTAATATCTTCAGTCATGGAAAAAAATCCTTTGACCTCGCCGTCTGCATCAAAATCGGGAATATAAGTATTATTCAGCCAATAGCTATTGCCGCTTTCCCCAAGGGACTGAAGTTCAAAAGTGACCGCTTTTCCAGATAAAGCTGTTTTGATATAGGGAAGCATTTGTTGATAGGTGGCTTCTCCGACTAACTCTCTAATATGAAGTCCCAGCAAGGCAGAACGGGGTTTGCCAAACCAGGTTTCGTAGGTACGGTTGTTATAGCGATAGCACTGTCGGTCGTTGATATAAGCAATTAAAATTGGCAGAGCATTAGTAATCAGGTTTAGCTGTTCCTCACTGCGCTGGAGGATTTTTTCTGCCTGAATGCGATCGCTGATATCAATAATTGTTCCCCAAACTTTGAGCAGTTTGCCTCGACTATCAGTAGTAGGCTCGCCTCTCGATTCAAAATATTTTATTTTACCGTTAGGTAACAACCAGCGAAAGTTAAATTGCCAGGGTTCGCCATTTCTATGTCCTTTCTGAAGAGTATTTGTCACCAGCAGACAGTCATCTGGATGAATGCGAGATATAACTTCCGTGCAAGGTGGTATGGAGCGACTGTCGCTAAATCCTAAAATTATAAACAGTTCTTCCGACCAACTTATTTGTCGAGCGATCGAATCGTATTCCCAACTACCAATCTTGGCAATTTTTTCGGCTTTAGCCAGTAATGCTTGAGAAGCTTCTAGTTTTTCTTTAGCCTGCAGGCGTTCGGTAACATCTTTAATCATGACTGTGAACAGCATTCCCTCGCGAGTGGATAATTTAGCAATTGAAGCCTCGGCAGGAAATTCTTCGCCATTTTTACGCAGTCCAAATACCTTGCTGCTTCGTTCGTCTATTGAGCGTGCTGACTCTAAAGAGTTGCCAAACTTCTTAACGTGTTGCCTGTGTATCTGGCGGTAAGCTTGGGGCAAAAGCAAATCTAATGACTGTCCGATGATTTCGCAGGCTAGATAGCCAAAAATTTTCTCTGCACCTTGATTGAACATTTGAATCTGCTGTCGTTCGTCAATAGAAATAATTGCCTCATCGGCATTGTCTAAAATTCCCGCCAGCTTTTGCTGATTTTCTCTTAAAGCGGCTTCGGTTTGCTTGCGTTCGCTTATTTCTTCTTGCAACAGACTATTAATAGTAGTTAACTCAATAGTACGTTCTGCTACCGATTCTTCAAGATGATTGAGTAGTTGCGCTTGAGATATAGCTACCCCAATTTGGTCTGCCAAACGAATTAATAGCTCTATTTCGTTTTGTTGCCACTGCCGCGCTTGGTAACATTGATGTGTTACTAAAAGTCCTTTAAGTTGGTTTTGACTGAGAATGGGTACGACTAATTTAGCTTTAATTTCAAACTGCGCTAATAGCTGTTTGATGTCAAAAGAAATTGATGCGGTAGCTAAATCGTCAATGGCTAAAATTTCTCCCTGGCGATATTTAGGCAAATACTGACCGACAGCATTAGCACCGTCCTTCGAGGGCAGGGTCGCGTCCTCACCGACCAGAAGCGGATCGGCAAGCTTGTAACCCAGCATGGGTGGTAGTTCGGGTAAAAGCGATTCGCTAATCGGTATTGCAGTATGATTTGGGAGTACTTTGACAATCAAAACCCGATCGCAAGCCAGAAGTTGCTGAACTTCGGTAACCGTAGTCTGTAATATTTCATCTAGTTCGATCGACATCCGAATTTTGCGAGTTACTTCTGCTAGCAACCTGGTTTGCTGATATTGATGTTCTAATTGATTCCAAACTTTTCGCTGTTCGGTAACATCAATTCCCGTAGCAACGATATATTCTATTTTGCCCTCAGCATCGAATAAAACGGTATTAGACCAGGAAATTAAATGGCGAGAGCCATCTTTAGCCAGCCAAAAGTTTTCATAGCGATCGGTTATTTGACCTGCTAGTAGTCGCTCGAATACGGCTCTAACCGCCGATTTTTCTTCGGGAGCGATCAAAAAATCCCATACTTGTTTTCCTTCAACCTCGGCAAACGTATATCCTGTAATTTGTTCGCAGGTATAATTGAAGCGAATTATCCTTCCCAGGCGATCTAAGATAGCTATTAATGCCCCTACAGTATCGATTACGGCATTAGAAAAATCTCGTTCTTGTTTTAGTTCGATCTCTGCCTGTTTGCGATCGCTAATGTCGGTATGGGAACCAGCCATACGGATGACATTACCTGCTTTATCCCATAATGCCTGTCCCCGATCTAAAATCCATTTATAGCTACCGTCTTGGCACAACATTCGATGCTCGGTAATGTAAAACGGAATTTTTTTGGCAAAATGGTCTTGAATGACCCGGGTTACCCAGTCTAGATCTTCTGGATGCACTCGTTTAGTCCATTCTTCTAGATTATTGCCAATTTCAGCTTCGCTATACCCCAGCATTTCTTTCCAACGACGAGAGAAAAAAACCTGGTTAGTATTGACGTTCCAGTCCCAAATGCCATCATTGGCTCCTTTCAAAGCTAGCTGCCATCTCGATTCACTTTCTATTAAAGCTAGCTCGAATTTCTTCCGCTCGGTAATATCTATGGCCGCCGCACACACTATCTTTTCTATCCCATAAGCTTCTGCCGTCCACAATAGCCAGCGATAGTCACCGTTTTTAGTACGATAGCGATTTTCAAAAGAAGTTGTAGTTTTTCCTGTAATTAAACTTTCAAATTCGGCTATGGTTGCAGTACGATCTTCAGGGTGAACGAAGTTAATAAACGGTACGGCAAATAGCTCATCTTGTGTAAAGCCGAGAATCTTAGTAAAAGCAGCATTGAGGCGTTGGAAATAGCCATCAAAACTAGCAATACAAAGCATACTAGGATTGATATTTAAAAACCGCTTCCACTCTCTATCTGGTTGCCAGCATTCGCTGCAATTTTTGTTATTTGGCTCATTATCTCGGTCGATCTCGTTCCTACTAGACTCTGGCTGGACTGGATTGAGAGACTGAAGCAGTCGGCAAACATCGAGTACGCCAATTAATTTTTGCTCGTCGTCTACAACTGGCAGATAGCTATATAAATGGTGTTTTACGAACGACAAAACCGATTCAATGCCGTCACATTGCGATCGCATTATCGTCGTAACTGGTTGAGTCATTACCGCAGCCACAGCTGTAGTTGTTAGCTCGACTTCAGTGGCGATCGCTCGAACTAAGTCGCTTTTGGTAAAAATTCCTACTAACTGCTCTGCTGTTACTACTAAGACACAATCCGAGCGATTATTTTTATTTTGCTGCTGTCTATGAATTGAAGCTACAACGTTTGCCAGTAAAGTATCTGGTTCGACAACTAAAGGCGGGCGATCGATAAACTGTTCCAAATTGTATGAATTAGGCAGACGCTCATGCTGCATTATAAATCGAGCAGAATTTAAATTAGACATTAGAATCTGAAAAGTTAGCCGAGAAACTCAATCTGGCAGTTCTCATTTGAACGATCGCAGTTAATACTTTGGTTTTTTTGTTAGTAGGTATGGGTTAGTCGTTTGAAAATTCGATTATAGCGACGTTTTTAGCCAATATCAGCCTACTAATTAGATACTTTAATAAGTCTAAAATTTGCTTTAAGTTCTTAACATGAAGAAAGATTTTGTATGAGATGTAATTACTCTAGTTTACAATCGATAGCCCTAAGAAATTAGAAGGTAATTACATAATTTAAATTTGAGTTTATTTTTCTGTTCTTCACAAGTTCCTCATTGTTTTGATTTAATCTGTCCTGAAAACGAATAAATACTTTTTTCGAGTATTAGGGATATCGGTAATGTTGGAGCAACTAATTAATTTTCTTAAATCGGAGTTGAAAATTTCTGCCGAAGCAATATCGCTGGCGCGAAAAACCGCTCCTGTAGAACCACATATATTACCGATAGTTCTCTGGCAATATGGACTGCTTGATAAAAAACAACTAGACCTTGTATTTGATTGGTTAGAAATAGCTTAGTCAAGAATAATGAAAACTCACACTCAATATTTGTACTCTTTTGCTAATGCTAGCCTCACTCTTAACGTTATTCAGCATCTGCATAATTACTATCGACTCAATCTAAACTCAGTAACAGTAATCAACACCATCGATCGCTGGCTAATTAATATCAACCTGAAAAATTCTATAGACATCGAATCTGCCAAAAATCTCCAGGCTGTTTTGAACGAAATGGGTGTTTCCTGTCAACCACCAGTACGAATAGAATTAGCACTCAAGCAGCTAGCTGCTGGAGATTCGCCAACCGCAGTCATGAATCGTTATCGAGTAGTAATTGTGGCGTACGGTCAACCAGAATTGGAAGAAGTTGATATTTTCCGCAAGCAAATTATTGCCAGATTGGGTTACTGTCCGCAGAATATGGTTTGACAAGAGGGGCAAGGCAGCGCCTTACTTCTAATGCTGACGATTAAACTGGCTGCGTCGCAGGCGATTTAAAATACGGCTGGCTAATTCCGAAGCGATGACTGGTTTGACCAGATAATCATCTGCACCAATTGCAAAGGCTTGATGTTCGGTTTTTTTATCTTGGTGTACGGTTAAAAATAAAACTGGTAAATGCTGCCAGCGGCGATCGCTGCGTAAGACCTGGCATAGTTCGATACCGCTAATTTCTGGCATTTCTACATCTAATACCAGCAAATCTGGTTTGACTGCTTCTAAAACCTGCCAAAACTGTGTCGGTCTATCTAAGGTAGTTAATTCAAATCCCCAAGGTGCCAGAGATATTTCCAACGATAGTAAAACCTGTGGGTCATCATCAACAATCAATATTTTGGCGGTAGTTCCCGTACTCTTAATTAGTTCGACGACAGAGGTAATTGCGGTACTAGGTGTTATTGAATTTTGTAAGATCGAACTTCCCCCTTTACGAACTATCTCCAATCGGTCTAGTAACTTAGCCTCTTTGACAATAATGGCAATTGGCAACTGAGGCTTTTGTTGATGTAGCTGTTCGAGAAACTCTAAATCTTCTCCGTCGGGAAAAATAATTTTGTATAACACCGCAGTAGGTGATTCCTGGGTAATTATTTCTTTAGCTCGAATTAAATTAGCTGCAGTATAAACATTCATACCACTGTTCTTCGCTTCGGTAACTAACTGCTGCCGAAATTTTGTATCGCGATCGATAATTAATAGTGAAATATTTTTTTCCAGGGTTTCTCTGACTATCTCTTCAAAAGGCTGATGCTGTAATTCGAGCTTGAGTGCTAGGAGCGGTTCGCTTACTCGTTTGACTTCTAAAGGCTCTTTTTCTAATAAATTTTCTAGTTGTTTGGCAATTTGCGAGCCTTTGGGGAAGCCCAATACACCCAAAGAACCTGCAAGCTTGTGTGCCACACTTTTTGCTTCGGCATATAATTCTGTAGTGCTTCTCTCTTCTCCTAGTGCGGCAGCAAAATTCTCTAAAATGGCAATTCTTTGGAAAGCTACATCCTTAAATTTTTCCCAAGCATGAATAATATGCTCGGGGTAGTTGGATGTGCCTTTTGATGCCTGTGTTGGCTCGGGAATGGCTTTGAGACGATAGCCAATACCATAAACTGTGGTAATTGTATCTTTAGCCATACCAGCTGCCTTTAGTTTGTGACGCAAGCCTTTAATATGAGTTCTAACTGCCTCTTCCCCTGGAGGATCTTCACCCGCCCAAAGATTTTCGATAATCGCGCCAGGACTAAAAACCTGTTGCGGATGTCGCATAAAAAGCTCTATAAGCCCATATTCCTTGGGTGTGAGCAGCAAAAGCTGCTGTCGATATTTAACTTCATAAGTTTTGGGGTTGAGACTCAAATCTTGCCACTGTAATATAGGCGAGGCTACATGAATTTCTCGTCTTAATAATGCCCGAATTCTGGCGGTAAGTTCGTCAAAATTGAAGGGTTTGACTACATAGTCATCTGCACCCGCATCCAATCCTCTTACTTTATCACTGTGGCGATCGCGTGCGGTTAATAAAATAATTGGCATTTCGTAGCCTTTGGTTCTGATTTTTTGACACAGGGTAATTCCCTCTGTGTCGGGAAGTATCCAGTCTAAAACTACCAAATCGTAGTCAAACAGCAAAATAAATTCCCAGCCCATCTCTCCATTGCTGGCAATATCGACAGCATAATGCTGCTCGATTAATTTATCTGCCAAAATTTCCATTAACTGTTCGTCGTCATCAATTAATAAAATTCTCATTAGCTGTGGAAGAAAATACAAATCGAGCGGAAATTCAAATCTCAAATAATAACTAAAATCGATTCTATTTGCTGCGATCGCCCGATCTAAAAATTAAGCAGTAATATTTTTTATCTGCTTGCGAGCGATTGAAATATGTCTATAGGAATATTGGTTATGGCAAAAAAGTCTTCCAATTTTTAGGTCAAAAAAATTGTAACGATGTAAGCTGAGACTTACTCAAGCAGACGCTCGCTCAAACTTTTAATAATAGCCACAAGTCAGTTGAGATGTGTTTTGTGAAAATTAATTTATTATTGGTGTTCTATTCAACTGAAAATCGCTGTAAAATTTGTTTTATTCATAACTCTCAATTATTATCAGCTAACTTTAAATTAGATTCACTTACTCAAACTACCTATTGCTTGACAAAACTATCATACCAGTAACCTTCTATTTCTTCAGAACTAGTCGATCTGGCTTAATTATCTAAAAACTTTTCAACACAACGCACAAAGATTTCTACACCCATAGGAAGAGCGGTTTCATCAAAATCAAAACGCGGATGGTGGTGAGGATATGCTAGATCTTTTTCTGGATTGGCAGCACCTAAAAAGAAATAGCAGCCAGGTACTTGCTGCAAAAAGAAAGCCATATCTTCACCGCCCATAGTTTGGCATTCTGGTACGACTCCGACGGGTGTTTCTACTATTTGAGTGGCAACAGAACGCACTAGTTCGGCGATCGCACTATCATTAACTGTAGGTGGATATAGTCGCCAGTAATCTAGTTCGTATTTTGCGCCGTGACTCTGGCAGATACCAGCAACAATTGCCTCAATTCTATTGCCAAAATAATTTTCTAACTCTGGTTTAAAATATCGCACCGTACCGCTCATTCTGGCGGTATCGGCAATAATGTTATGTGCGGTACCTGCATGAAGTTCGCCCACAGTAACCACTGCCGAATCTAACGGATTGAGATTACGTGCCACTATAGTCTGTAAGGCATTGACAATCTGACTGGCAACTAAGACTGAATCTATAGTTTGGTCGGGCATCGCGCCATGTCCGCCTTTACCAAGAATAGTACAGCGAAAACATTCGACAGCCGCCATTAATGCCCCCTCTCGAACGCCTACGGTACCTAAAGGAAGATTGTTCCATAAGTGTAGACCAACTATTGCATCGACATCGGGGTTATGTAATACTCCTGCTTCAATCATTGGTTTTGCACCACCAGGACCTTCTTCGGCTGGTTGAAAGATAATTTTGACCGTTCCCGTAAAGGCTTGTTGATGCTGAGATAAGTAGTATGCCGTACCTAGCGCGATCGCTACGTGACCGTCATGTCCGCAGGCATGCATTTTACCATCGTGTTGCGATCGATAGGGAACTTCATTTTCTTCTTGAATGGGTAAGGCATCCATATCGGCGCGAATTGCCAAGACTTTATTTGAGCCTTCTTTACTACCTTTTATCGTCGCAACGATACCCGTTTCGGCAATGTTTGTTTGATGGTCGATCTGCCATTCCCGTAGCTTACTAGCAATAAAATCGGCTGTTATTCGCTCTTGAAAACCTAATTCTGGCTTTTGGTGCAGCTTGCGCCGCCATGCTACTAATTGCGACTGTAAATTACGAATTTCTAAACGAACCTGTGATAAATTGACGGAATTGGGATTGGGTACGGTAAAAACCATTAGTTTTAAATTAAAATACTTTTACTTATATTTTGACTATATACAATAGCTATTATGAACTGCATAAAATAAAAAACACATTACCAAATCTATTTCAGGTAATGTGCTATATTGTCAATTCTCCGTTACGAAAACGTAATAATTAATTAAAAATCTCAAACACCAATTGAAGGCTCAATAGCGATCGCTGCAACCATCGCATTGTTAACACTAGCAGTAAAATTGAGGTCTAGCGCACCATCAGTAACCTCAACAGTGAAACTTTTATCAAGAGCAATATTCTGTCCACCAGCCTCGGAAAAAACATCCAAATCATCCAAAACTAACTGTTCTTCCGCACTGACATCAAACACTCGTTCGCCTGCTGCATCAAAAAAGAGGTCGGCAAATTTAAGAGTGACATCATAAACGCCATTATCAAGTGCTGTGTTGTAACTAAAGTCACTACCATAGTATCCCGTTTGATAAAGCTCGTCCTCCTCAGTTTTCTCTATTTCCCAAGGTGATGAGTATAGACCAGTGAAATTGTCAGACCAAGTAAAACCACTATAGTTATTAGACCATTGTCTGTTCAAACTATCAGTGTAATCATCGCCTGCTGCATTGACAAAAATAGTATTTGCTGACGTTTCATTTGTTGAGGAAAAATCTACAGGAGTGGCACTTAAGCTACCACTACCCTCAACCATAAGGAAATCGACAATCTCTGTAGTATGAATTACTTCATTATCTAAACTACGATCTTCTTCTACCTTAATATCTACTCCAGCAGTTGAGAGGTTGTTATATCTCAATCCCGAAGCATCGGCACCATCATAAGTACTAACACTGGCAGCAAGCTGTGGTTCTTGTGTTAATAAGCCATCAAACTCAATTGAAGACCAGTCATGAGTAACTATGTCTCCAGTACGGTCTGCATAATAAGAAAAGTCTCCCCATTGCCCAGAACCCGTTTCCATTGCCAGCCAACCGACAGTTTCAGAAACGTGAGCCGTATTTTGATTGGCTTCTTCTTCTTCCATAGCAATTTCAAAACCATCAACGGTACTGTTTCGCTGGCGTGTCCGTACGAAATCAAGTCCATTTTCAGTTTGTATTTGAGATAAAACGACAGGAGTAGCAGCAAAATCAGAATTAAAATCAACGCGATCGAATCCCGCTCCTTTTGCTACCAGTCCCTCACTGTCAGTAGTTCCAACTTCTAACAGCGTACCGTCATCAAGCTGCCAGGTTCCTGCTTCCAGGACAAAATAGCTAACTGCTTCTGCTGTATGTAAACCGTCAAGATAATTAGCTTCTTGAACTCGCAAATCGAAGCTATTATCGGTAATGTTTTGTAACCTTACAATAGCGGGATCTGACTCATTATTAGAGAGAGGTTGAATGAAAACGACGGGGTTTGTAAAGCTGTTAGTTAAGTTAATGGTTTGAAGTTGGTCGGTAAGATTTTCAACTTTGCCATATTCCATGACCACATCATTAGCATCGCTGATACTAATATCGAAGGTATCGCTGGTTTCAGCTTCTCCATCACTAGCAGTGACTTTAATACTAATATTTCCGCTATCTTCATTTAGAGGAGTGCCGCTCAAGGTATGGGAACTAGCATCAAAACTGATCCAGGTAGGTAAATTAGAGCCATCGGCTAAAGTAGCGGTGTAGGTCAAGCTATCTTCTGCATCGACATCAATAAAGGTGTCTCCTGGAATGGTAAAGCTAAATAGTGCATTTTCAGTGGCAATCTGGTCAGTAATTGAATTATTAAGAACGGGAGCATCATTAACAGGTGCGACTGTAACTTCTATTGAAGCGGTGGTATTTTCCGCGCCATTGGTGGCGATGTAATCGAAACTTGCAGTACCGCTCAAGTTGGCAGCAGGAGTAAATTCAACATTGCCTTCATTATTAACAATTGCGGTTCCGTTAACTGAATTGCCAATACTGTCAATACTCCAGCCTTCGGTATTATTACCCAATAATTCGGCTGCTGTTATAGTTAAAGTTACATCTTCATCAGTAGTGTAAATAATATCGTTATCAAGTACATTTACAACAGCAGTCTCTAACAGGTTTCCATCAGCAAATGTACCGCCAGAATCCAGGGTAAAATCAAGTGATATTGCTTCATCCGCTTCAGCAACAGTATCGCCTAATATTTCTAAAGCTAGAGTACCCGAACTTTTTCCAGCTTCAATAATCAACTGACTAGGTTGTAAGTAATCAATTCCTGCATCGGCAGAATCTGAGTAAGCAAAAACATCAATCGTTACATCTTGAATAGTAGGATTGGAAAGATTAAAGTCGAAAGTTACAAAAGTTGAATCAATATTGCCTTCTGAAATTGAAGTCTCGTAGTCCGCTAACGATATTGTCGGTGCAACTTCCAGTCGCGCATCGCTAAATTCGATAAATTCGACATCAAACAGCGTATACTCCGTACCAATATTAATAAATCCGTCGTCAGTAGAAATCTCACCCGCCTCAGCCAAACTTTGAGAGAATTTAACAGTATCAACACCGTCTCCACCGTTGATATAAGAAGCAGGAGGATAATAACTAGCAGTAAGAGGATCGTAATAGTTGTTAGTCGTACCAGCATTTGTAGCTACCAGCACATCATCATAGCTCGAACCCGTAACCTCTAAAATTTCAATATTGCTAAAACTGACGCTATTCTCACCATCACTATATTCACCGCTAATACTGTTACTTATGGTAGAAATAATGCTGTTAAAACTGTCGCTATAGTCTAGACGCAGTCTGTCAATTCCTGCACCGCCATCAACGCTATCTCTGCCTTGTCCTAAGTCGATAAAATAATCATCACCCGCACCGCCATTGACCGTATCGTTAGAGAAGTTATCAGCACCCAAATCAAAAGTGTCATCACTGCGACCGCCCGTAATTTCAAAGCTTTCGATGTTATTAAAGTCTATAAGACGGTTGTTGCTGCTAGTTTCAGAAAAATAAAATTCTGAAGAATATAAGACTAACGAATTATAGTTGAGTACCAGGTCAAAGCGTTGGCGACGCTCGGAATAATCGGCTACTAAAGTATCGAAACCTTCTCCACCGTCAATGTAAGAAGTAGCAAAAATAGGCTCTAAATTGTTGTTAGTCATACCAGCATCGGGAGCTACCAACACATCACTATAGTTGGAACCAAATACCTCAACGGTTTCGATATTGCTAAAGCTGACGCTGTTTTCACCATCGCTATATTCACCGCTAGTGCTATCGGTGAGATTAGAAGTAACACTGCTGTTGCTGTTGCTAAAGTCAAGACTAAGCTTATCAGTACCCACACCGCCATCAACGCTGTCAATACCACGACCAGTTCTAAACAGGTCATTACCCGCACCACCATTAACCGTATCGTCACTAAAGTTATCAATACCTAAATCGAGATTGTCATTACTACGACCGCCAGTGATTTCAAAACTTTCGATGTTGTCAAAGTCGATGCGACTGCTATTGCCAGATTCGGGAAAGAAAATGTCTAAATAACCAAAGTTAGCTATGACATCCAAGCGTTCGCGACGGTCAGTGTAATCAACTACCAAAGTGTCGAAACCCGCACCACCATCAATGTAAGAATTATCAGTCGCAAACAGGCGATCGTCGCCATCGGAACCAGTGATATTTCCAGTGCTGCTTAGTTCTGGCTCGAACATAAAAACATCAGAAGTTGCACCACTAGTATTCCAAACTACGGTGTTGCCTGAAATTTTGGGATTGAGATCATCAATATCGTTATTGGTTACTCGAATGGTTTCGGAGCCGTCGTAATAGAAAATTTCCCAATTATCATCGACATAGCTACTCCAAACTAGATTATTTCCCGAACCATCAACAGCAGCGGAGCTATTGGCACTGTAAGAGTTAACTGTACTGCTAGGATTTAAGGTGTCGTTAATATCGTTGTTAGTGATTTGATAAGTATTTGTTCCATCAAAGCGAAATAATTCCCAATCATTGCCGACCCATTCACCCCAAACTAAATTCCCATCGAAAAATCCCTGAATTGAGACATTATTAACGCTATCGACGATTTGAGTCGTGTTCCCAGAATCGTATAAATAAATTTCTGATTTTGTTCCTCCAGAATAAGCTTCCCAAGCTACTAAATCCTCTGACACATGAGGATTAACACCATTTGTTGAAAGCTGAGTAGTATTAGTACCATCATTTAGAAAAATTGTGTTACCGCTTCCTTGCCAAACAACATTTTGTCCAGAGATATCTATGAAAGTTTCACCAATGTTGTTGTTAGTTAATTGAGTTGTTGCTTGAGTACTATTATCGTAAACATATACTTCATATAAGCTTCCAGTAGAACTATATTCTGGCGCACTTCGCCAAGCAATTTTGTTACCTGAAAGTTTTTCATCAAAAATATAGGGATCGTTGGTTAACTGATTAATATTGTTATTGTCATAAAAGAAAATTTGCCATCCATTTGTATAACCATTCCACAAAATTCCAGTTTCAGAAATTTGAAGATCTGTAATTAAATTATTTCCTGTATTTGATAATTTAGTATTGCTAGTGCCATCATAAAGAATAATTTCACTGCCATTTTTTATCCAAACTATACGGTCTTTATTTACATCTGGAGTTTCCGATACTCCATTTGACGTTAATTGAGTAATTGCCATCGATTGCTCCAATCTGAAACATGAAACGTATTTATAATCTGGCTTTTGTTTCAAAAATCAGCATGAGAAAAAACCCCCAAACATACTAAGAAAAAACACCTAAAAAATATTCAAAAACTACTTAGATGTATTTTTAGATCGATAAATAAAAAGAAACTAATATCTAAAAAATTATCACTATGTTTTTATTACCACCATCATTTGAATTTTTGCGAATGCAGCGATCGCGCCATTTCAACTTCTATTACTAAAAATATGCGAACATGGTGATGTTTATTTTTTAGTTGGCTTTAACTACTCTCAAGATGAACAAATGGCGATTTTTGAAACTATTTACGATCGCAATGATTTTAAGTATTGGTTTTACCTGTTTGCAGACAATAGGGCGAATACCCATTCTTTCAGAAACCGCTCGAACTAATACCAATACAGAAAATCTCTTTGTTCCTCCTCGTAGTGATGTCCGCATTGCCGTCATTAGCGATCTCAATAGTGCCTACGGAGCTACCGATTACGAACCTGAAATAGATCGAGCGATCGCGCTACTATCCTTATGGCAACCAGATTTGGTGCTTTGTGGAGGTGATATGGTGGCAGGTCAAAATCCTGCGCTTACAGAACCAGAGATAAAAGCAATGTGGCAAGCATTTGACGACCATGTAGCTGCACCTTTACGTCAGGCGAAAATACCTTTTGGATTTACAATTGGCAATCACGATGCTTCTAGTGCTTTAGGAATTGAGGGACAATATTTGTTTCAACAGGAACGCGATTTAGCTCAGGCATACTGGCAAGATCCGCAACACGATCCTGGGGTTCGATTTGTAGACCGTTTCGAGTTTCCTTTTTATTACACTTTTGAACATCAGGGCATCTTTTTTTTAGTATGGGATGGTTCTTCCAGTAAAATTCCTGCTAATAAACTGGCTTGGGTAGAAAAAACTTTAGCCAGTCGGCAAGCACAGCAGGCTAAGATGCGAATTTTACTAGGACATCTTCCTCTCTATGGAGTAGCAGTAGGACGTGACGAGGCTGGGGAAGTCATGGATAATGCCGATCGGTTACGGGCAATGTTAGAAAAATATAACGTTCATACTTACGTTAGCGGTCATCACCATGCTTACTATCCCGGTCATCGGGGCAAGCTACAGTTACTACATACAGGTATTTTAGGTTCGGGTATAAGACCTTTACTTGACAGCAGCTTACCACCGCAAAAAACTATAACTATAGTAGACATTAATTTCGATTTACAGGCACTATCTACCTACACGACTTACGATATGCAAACTTTGGAATTAATTAAAAAGGAGCAGCTACCACGTTTTATCGCAGCACATAACGGCATTATTTTGAGGCACGACATTGAGTTGGCAGACTTGAAACCAGAGGAAAAAGCTTTTTGCTTGGAGCGATTAAATAGTAAGCTCTGTGGGCTAAGTAAATTAGGAAATATTGGTAAGTCTATAGTTTTGTTTGAATAAAGAGTTCGACTAATATAGTTTATTAGATTTTAAAATTACTGTTGATGAAAAAGGTTAGAGCAATAGTTTCGGGTAGGGTACAAGGTGTAGGTTTTAGAATGTCTACTCAAAGTAAAGCCAAGCAAATTGGCGTTGCTGGATACGTGCGAAACTTAGCCAGTGGAGAGGTAGAAATTGTGGCTGCAGGAGAAGCAGAGCCAGTAAATGAACTTTTAACCTGGGCTGAGATGGGACCACCATCGGCTGTAGTTAATGATTTGCAGGTCGAATGTTTAGCCGATGATGAAGAATTTAAAGGTTTTGAAATTCGTAGGTAAACTATATCAAAAGTCAAAAGACAAAAATTAAAAGTCAAAAAGAGCGGCTCTGTGACTCCCGACGTTGCTCCGCAACGGCGATGCCCTCCAGGGCATGGCGTTTGCGCGTACGCGCTGTTTGTCTCACGACGCTAGGGAACGCGCCGCGAATTAAAAAGAAAATGTCTAACCTTTTGACAATGGACAATGAGCAATCAACATTTAACATTTATCACCGTTCAATGTTCATTAATACAAGGGTATTGTAATTCTTCTGTTCGCTGCTATAGATTGCTTTTGCTTGTAGACAAGTTATACAAAATTCGATTAATAAATCACTCAAATTTTAGTGCCTAGTGCCTAATGTCTGATAAGACCGAAGTGTAACTTATTCAACCGAGAATTGCTATATCTAGCTTGCACTAGCCAAAAGTGCTTCTGCTTCTGCTTGACTCAAAGGCTGCGAAAAAAGATAACCTTGACCGAACTTACAACCGAGGTTCTTTAATGTTTCTAGTTGGTATGGTATTTCAATTCCTTCAGCAATCGTATCAATTTCTAATTGGTTACTTAGAGCGGTAATAGTTTTTACAATTTGATGATTTTTATCTCCCTCTTTCATGGCACTGACAAAAGAACGATCTATCTTGAGGGTATTTATTGGTAGGCGGTGGAGGTAGCTTAATGAAGAATATCCCGTACCAAAATCGTCAATACTGATTTGAATGCCTCGTGTTTGCAATTGTTTGAGTAAGGTAATTGTACAATCCACATTATCGATTAACATACTTTCTGTTATTTCCAAGTTTAGAAACTGACCATCCAAATCAGTTTGCTGAAGGATGCGATCGATATTTTCTAGAAAATGTTTGGTTTGTAAGTCTGGCGACGAAAGATTGACACTTACTCTAAGATTAGAAAAATTGGGGAAAGCTATTTGCCATGCTGCCAGTTGCCTGCAAGCCGTTTGAAGCGCCCAGGAATCGATCGCCGCAATAAGTCCTGTTTCTTCGGCTACGGTAATAAATTCTTTGGGAGTTTTTAACCCTTGAGTGGGATGTTGCCAGCGGATAAGTGCCTCAAATCCTATAAGTTTTCTGGTATTTAAGTCAACTAACTGTTGATAATAAAGTATAAATTCTTGTTTTTCGACTGCTTTTCGCAAATCGCTTTCTAGATGCAGTCGCTCTAAAACTCGAACGTGCATTTCCGTATTAAAAATTTCATATCGAGCTTTTCCTTTATTTTTTGCCCGATACATAGCAATATCAGCATCTCGCAAAAGATCGGTTGCCTGTCTATAACTGCTATCCCCCAACACTATACCAATACTAGGGGTAGTATATACTTCTCGTCCTTCTAGGATTAGAGGCGTTTGCAGTTTGGCAAAAATTCGCTTGGTAATATTTACGGCTTCTTGAATTCCTTCAATGTCTTCTAAAAGAACGACAAACTCATCTCCCCCCAGACGCGCCGCTAGATCCGTCGCTCTTAAAATAGTTTGCAGCTTTTGAGCGACAGTAATTAGCAAGCGATCGCCTGCCAAATGACCTAAACTATCGTTAATAATTTTAAATCGATCCAGATCGAGAAATAAAATTGCAAAGCTATGTTGTTCCGAACGTTTAACACGATTAATGGCTAATTCTAAGCGTTCCATCAACAGAGTACGATTGGGCAAGCCTGTTAGAGTATCGTGTAGAGCCTCATGTTTTAACTGATGTTGAGCCCGAACGCGTTCGGACACATCGCGGGAGGTTGTCTGTAACCTGATAACTTGACCGCTATCATCTTTAATTGGTTTAGTTAGGGTTTCAAACCAGATATAGCTACCAGTTTTATGGCGCATTCGATAAGTAACGGGCTGGGGATTTCCCTTAATCGCATCCGAGTGTTCTTGGTAAATGCGATCGCCATCTTCTGGATGAAAAAAGCTATAGGGGTCTTTCCCTAACATTTCTTCTGGAGAATAGCCTAGCAGGGTTTGACAAGAGGGACTAACGTATAGATACGAACCTTTTAACTCATGCAAACATACCAGGTCGTTCATATTTTCCGTCACCAGTCGATAACGAGCTTCACTTTCGCGCAGATCGGTTTCGGCTTGCTTGCGTTCGCTGATATCTTCAATTACTGTTACCGTTTTTAATGGCTGTTCGGGTTCACCTTCTAATATGGTCACAGTCGTATTAGCCCACATCACCGTTCCATCTTTACGACGATAGCGTTTCTCTAAGATAAAGCGGGGAATTTCGCCGCTAAATAACTTGGGTCGATCGAAATGTTCTCGGTCATCTGGATGGGTAATATCTACGGCTGTAAGTTGAGATAACTCCGCAGCAGTATAGCCGAGCATTTCACAAAAACGAGGATTGCAAGCTAATATTTTTGGATTTCCCTGATTTTCTAACGAAGCATAAACAATTCCTACAGCAGCACGCTCGAAAATAGCACGAAATTTATTTTCACTAGCAATTAATTGTCGCTCGGCTTGTTTGCGTTCGGTAATATCTTGGATTATGAGTAGAACGTGGGTTAGTCCATTGTGATTTGTTAAGAATGAGGCTGAAATTGAGACTGTACGTAGTTGTCCATCTTTATGCCTAATTTCACATTCCCCAGCGAAAAGGTCTTCTTCAAGTAGCATCCTTTGATAACTTGCGATCGCTCTATCGCGAGTTTCTGAATCGGGATGTAAGACATCAAACCATCCCAGAAGGTTAATTTCTTCTAGGGTGTAACCCGTAATTGCTTGCATTTGACGATTCCAGAGCGTAAAGCGAACAAAAGGAGCGTCCTTCAGTTCATAGTGGACGCATAATCCTTCGGACATGTTTTCCAAAATTTGCTGACGGAAAGCATTTTCTCGCTTAATTGCTGCTTCGGAAAAGATGCGTTCGCTTATATCTTGGATTAATGTATCCCAGATAATGTCGCCATTAGCCTGTTTTGTAGGTTTACCCGCTCCTTGCAGCCATTTTGTCTGTCCCGATGGTGTTATAATTCGCCAGCTACTACTCCAAGGTTGTAGATTCTTCCCCGAATTTTCGATCGATTTTATGAGACTCTGTAAGTCTTCAGGGTAAACCATCTCCCAGAGTACAGTGCTATCTGCTAGAATCTGCGGAGTTTCTATCTCCCAAAGACTATAACCGCCTGGGCTAATGTAGGTTATTGCATCAGAGCCATCAGGACAAAGCACATAGCGCAGAATTACACCTGGTACATTAGCTGCCATATTTTGAAATTTAGCTTCGCTCTCTCTTAACGCTATTTCCACTCGGCGGCGTTCTGCTATTTCTAATTGAGCTTGCTGATAGAGATTAGCTTGCCCAATAGCTATTTCTAATTGATTGGCAACAGCTTGGGCTATTTTTACTTGGCTATCGTGCCAGATGTGGGGTTGCTGTGTAGTTGAGATTGTTAAGCTGCCCCATAAAGTACCTTCAATAGTTAGGGGAATTAACAGCCAGGCTCCAGGAAAAGTTGCTGCCAGTTTTTGGTTAATTTCGTCATCTAACTTGGAGGCATTTTCTATACGTACGATTTGTAAATCTTTGAGTTGCTCTGCAAATGGATTTCCTGCATCGGGAATATCAATTCCTATTGCCGTTGAAGTGTTCGGATCGCAGCGAAATTCTGCAAGATGCCGCCAGACTCCTAGTTGTGGTAAATATTGCACCACACAACAATGTAAAATTTTTAAGAGTCGAGCCGTTTCTTCTGTAGCGGTGGCAAATACAGTATTTAAGTCAAGTGAGTTACGGATAGTTTGAAGAACTCGATTGAGAGCGCGTTCGCGTTGAATTTGCTGCTCCAATTCTTTACTTTGGCGATCGCTTATTTTATAAAAGGAAACAATGGCATAAGTTACTCGCTCATGGCTGTCGAATATTGGTGTGGCTAAAACTTCTATAGGAATTTGGCGATCGCCGCAGCGTATTTCTAAGTTATCGGCAAATGCTTGTTCTCCAGCTAGTGCTTTTGTACTTAGTAGGGCTATGGAATAAAGTTCTTGAGTATCTTGACAGTAAACTTGAAAGGCAGTATTGAATTGCTCTGGAGCGAATTTTGCAGGGCGATCGCTCTCTAGTAACAAACGTCCACTACGGTTGAGATAAACTATTTGTTCTGTCGCATTACAAACAGCAATTCCAATCTGTATCTCATCTAGTAATCGAACTAAATAGCTTTCGCTTTCTGAGCGAACTGCATTAGTAAGCGATGATATTAACAAATGTTTGACATTTACTGGTGTATTTCTCCACTCTTCTAGAGAAATTTGTTGCAGCAAAGAAAGCTGCTGGTTTTCCATATTTTAAAAAATATTAACAAGCTGACAGGGGATTTTTTAAAGTTTACCCGTCTTTTTGAATTAAGACATCAGCAAGATCGACTATATAGTTCCATTTAGTACATTTGAAGTTAGCTGTAGAAGAGCGACAAGACATTCACCTCGATCTCACGAGCGTTAAACGACGACAGAAATTATAGATACTGTAATATAGTATTTCTCATTGAGACTAGTGGACAAAACAATTATCGGCAAATTTAGTATAATAGCCCAAATCCTTGTTATTACGGTAATTTTGCTCGTAACTACTAATGGATTTTGCCAACCAGCAAGAGGAGATAATTTTATAAGCGATTTTGTAGAAAGCGATCGCTCCGTACCCACCTTAAGTTATTGGCACGTTTGGACGGACGACAAGAGTATCAGCCATCAAACTCAGTGTGAGTTAAGCGATTTTCAGCAACAAAGTATGGGGGGTGATGCTGCACCACAGTGGAATGACCTTTTGCTTACTGCCGAGGCGAAAATAATCTTTGCCGAACTGCCTGTAGGATGGATAGGAGAATGGCACGAAAACCCCAAGCCGCAGTGGATTATTCCTCTGTCTGGGAAATGGTTTGTCGAAACTATGGACGGTGTACGAGTAGAGATGGGAGTAGGCGAGGTTTCTTTTGGTGGCGACCAGAATACCAAACTTGACGTAGAAGGGCATCGAGGACATCTCTCTGGTACGGTAGGTAACGAACCTGCAAAATTAGCGATCGTTCAGCTAAAAGGAGAGCGTTGGCTAAGATCGCGACCAGGAGACTTTAAATAGAAATAAGATGCTATTGCATTTTTTGCTGTAAATAAGACTGCACCAGATTGTCTAGTTTTTCTTCAGGACAGCATTCAATCAATGCTTCATAAACTTCTAGTAATTTTGCCGCACTGTCTCCTAAAATTGGCGTTATACCCCAAACATCTTCTACCCACTGTTGGGGATGTTGGTCATCAAAAATCATCCGTTCTAAAAGTTGTTTGGCTTCGGCTTTGGAAATAGACATAAGATTTAGCTAAAAGATTGCCGTAGTTTATTGTAATTAAAATGCTGACTGAAATTAATTGGTATAATCCTTGGTTTCTTGCTCTAGCCTTAAATAGTCTCCTTTTGGCGATCGCCTGGATTTTGCCGAAAAAGTTATTAACTCCAGCTGGCTACATTCACGCCTGGGTTTTGGGAGTAATAGTTTGGGCAACTTTGGGCTGGCGGGGATACAGCGTAGTAATGTTTTATTTTTTAGCTGGTTCGCTAATGACTCGCCTGGGGATGAAGCAAAAAGAAGCCAAAGGCATAGCCGAAAAACGTTCTGGAATGCGGGGTCCCGAAAATGTTTGGGGATCGGCACTGACAGCAGCTATCTGCGCCATATTGAGTTTATTTTTCGCCTCTCCAGTTAAAGAATTATTAATTTTGGCTTATGCAGCCAGTTTTGCTACCAAGCTTTCCGATACTACGGCTAGCGAAATAGGCAAAGCTTATGGCAAACACACTTTTTTAGTTACGACTTTAAAACCCGTTCCCCAGGGTACGGAAGGGGCAGTAAGTTGGGAAGGTACCATCGCTGGTGTAGTAGCTTCGTTAGTTATTGCTATTGTCGCCTGGGTGATTGGACTTATCGAGCCTATTGGTATTGTCTGGTGTGCGATCGCCGCATTTATTGCCACCACTATCGAAAGTTTAATTGGTGCGACACTACAACCCAAGTTTGCCTGGCTGACTAATGAAATAGTTAATTTTATTAATACTATTATTGGCGCGATCGCCGCTATCGGATTGGCAGTTGTTTATGCTTACACAATTGGCTAGAAAGTTTTGAGTAGCGAGAAACAAGAGAATTGAGAAAAACTAGAGTACGGTAATTAATATTAACTGTTGCCTATTACCTGTTTCCTAAATTAAATCAATTTAATTAATAATTGCTGTAAATAATGAACGATAGAGCGATCGAGAGCTAGTAGACTAATGCGTAAATAAAGCAACCGTTTGAAAATCTTGTTATGTAAAGCTTTTGACTTTTAATTTTTAACTTTTAACTTTTAATTTCCGCGTAGCGGTACTAGCTACAATTAATTTAAGATAGCGATTGAAAAACCGATGACAGAATCTGCCCAACCGATTCCTCCAGTTATTTTACCTCCCGTACAGAATCCAGAGGTAGAAGCCCAATGGCTCAAACAGTCTTTGCACAACTGGTTGGATACTGAGTTTATCCCAGAAACAATTAATGAAAAGATTGCTTCTAGAGCCTCACAAATTTTTGTACGCCAACGTTTGGAAGGTGAAAACGATTTAGGTTCGCTGGTAATTGCAATTATTACCGAAATGCAGGCTTTTGATTTTAGTCGGAGTTTTTACAGCGAATTTGCGATCGCTAATGCCGTCAGCGATCTGATTTTAGACAGTTTGGGTATCGATCGCTGTTGCGGTGAATAAGAAGTAAGCTTTTTAGGAAACCTCTAAAAGAAAATACCTACGTAAAAAAATGAATTTTTGGCGTGATTTGTGAAATATAAATTGAAATCACGTAGATTTGTTTATAGATCCTAATTCTCGAAGGGGAACTTTGAGAGAGTCAGTTATCCACGATTTTTATGGTAGCTACTCCTCAAAGTCTGCAAGAGTTTGTTAATTATCGTCTGCAATTTATTACTGGAAAAGAGAAAAGCGAAGCGCAAATATTTCTAGATCGTTTTTTTCGTGCTTTTGGTCATTCAGGTGCATTACAGGCGGGGGCGGAATACGAGGTTGCAATAAGAAAAGGAAGCAAAAAAGGTAAAACTGGTTTTGCCGATTTAGTCTGGAAGCCCCGCGTATTAATCGAAATGAAGAAACAAGGGGAAGATTTAGGCAAACATTATCGTCAGGCTTTTAATTACTGGACGAGAATAGTTCCCAATCGTCCTCGCTACGCCATGCTGTGTAATTTTGATGAGTTTTGGATCTACGACTTTGATAATCAAGTAGACGAACCTGTAGACGTTATTGCCATAAATACTCTACCCGAACGAGCCTCTGCTTTTGGCTTTATGGGGTTGCAGCCTCAAACTCCTGTCTTTCGTAATAATCAGGTAGAAGTTACCCAAAATACCGCTCGTAAAATGGGGGAACTGTGCGAAATTCTTAAAGAACGAGGCGAACGGGCAGGTTTTAGCGTTGCCGACGCTCAAAGATTGGTTTTGCAGTGCGTCTTAGCGATGTTTGCCGAAGATCGCGGCTTATTACCCCAGGATATGTTTGTTAGCTGCGTTCGGGACTGTTTGAACGGTCAAAGTTCTTACGATGTTTTGGGGGACTGTTCGAGCAGATGAATCGACGTGGAGTTACGCCCGCAGGAAGATATAAAGGGGTAGACTATTTTAATGGGGGATTGTTTGCCAAAATTCATCCCATCGAACTGACTAAGGAAGAATTAAAGCGTTTAGACGAAGCAGCGCGAGAAAATTGGCAGCAAGTTCGTCCTGCTATTTTTGGTAACATTTTTGAGGGGACGGCGAATAAAGAAGAACGTCACGCTTACGGAATGCACTTCACTTCCGAAGCGGACATTATGAAAATCGTCAAACCGACTATTAGTAATTATTGGGACGAAAAGATAGAAGCTGCTAACAGCATTTCCGAACTAAATTCCCTACAGCTAGAATTGCAAAACTATCGCGTTCTCGATCCTGTCTGTGGTTCGGGAAATTTCTTATATATTGCCTATCAAGAATTGAAAGAAATAGAAAAGTCACTACTGAATAAAATTTCAGAACGCCGTAGATCCGAAACTCTCAAACAACAGGTGCAAATGGGTTTGGTAACACCGCTACAGTTTTACGGCATGGATATCAATCCTTTTGCGGTAGAGTTGGCTAAAGTTACTCTAACTATTGCTAAAAAAGTGGCGATCGATCGCTTGGAACTAACCGAACCAGAATTACCTCTCGATACTCTAGATAAAAACATCGTTTGCACCGATGCTTTATTTACTCCTTGGGTAAAAGCTAACGCTATTATCGGCAACCCTCCTTTTTTGGGTGGATATCGCTTACGTTCGGAATTCGGAAACGAGTATACAGAAAAAGTATTTAAAAAATTTCCTGATGTCAAGGGACAGGTGGATTTTTGCAGCTATTGGTTTCGGGTTGCCCATGACAATATTGATAACACTAGAGTTGGTTTTGTAGGAACGAATTCAATTAGTCAAGGACAAAGTAAAACTGCAACTTTGGATTACATCATACAAAATGGTGGTTATATAAATGAAGCTATTTCTAGCCAAACATGGTCTGGAGAAGCTAAAGTTCATGTCAGCATTGTTAATTGGAGTAAAGTAAAACCTAAAAAATGTTACTTAGATAACAGCGAAGTAGATAGTATAAACTCATCTCTTAAAACTACTATAGATGTTAGTAAGACAATAAAAATAAAAGCTAATAAAAATAAGTGTTTTACAGGAGTCTTACCCAACGGAGATGGTTTTATTATTACGGATGAACAATATAAACAATCGACTAAAGAGGAAGAAAAAAATAAAAACGTGCTAAAGCTGCTTTTAATTGGTGAAAACTTAACACAAAATCCTAAATTCACCCCTGCAAGATGGATTATTGATTTCAATAATATGTCAATTGAAGAAGCAAGCTCATACAAACTTCCATTTGAATGGCTAAAATCTACTATTCCTGTAGAAAGGAAAGATAATCGTAATGATAAGTTAAAAACTTATTGGTGGAAATATGAAGGCATAAGAACAGGAATGAGAAAAGCATTATCAACTTTGTCTTATTGCTTTATGGTTTCAGAGGTATCTAAATGGTGTATTTTTGTTCCTTGTAATACTAGTTGGCTACCTGCGAGAACAATAAAAGTTGTAGCTTCGGATGATTACTATGTTTTAGGCATTCTTACATCTAATATTCATCGTCTATGGGTACAAGCGCAAAGTTCTACTTTAGAAGATAGAACGCGATACACAAACACAACTTGTTTTGAAACCTTTCCCTTTCCGCAAATGCCCCGTAAGGACAGTTCGCGAACTGCCCCAACGAAAAACCTAATCCAGCAAATCCGCAATAAAGCGATCGAACTACATTAATACCGCTCGCAACAAATGGAACAAAAACAGTGGGGCATTACGCAACTTTATAACCAATACTTTCACGAACCAGCAAGTAAACTCTATCAGCTACATCAACAGTTAGATAAATTAGTGATGCAAGCTTACGGTTTTAAAGAACAAGATGATATCTTAGCCAAACTTCTAGAACTAAATTTAGAACTTGCAGAGAAAGAACAACAAGGTGAAAAAGTCATCGGTGCAGAATCTCCTGATTATTAATTACTGCGATTTTCATATCAGTAGACCACTAAAATTAATTTATGTACTAAGAAAAAACAAATATCGTTTAAAATTTATGCGTTACCAAGTCAGACTAAAACAAAGCGAAGAAGGATATGCAGTTTGGTGTCCTGGTTTACCTGGTTGTTGGTCGCAGGGAGAAACAGAAGCAGAGGCTTTAGAAAATATTAAAGATGCGATCAGTGCTTATTTAGCGACAGTCGAGGAATTGAATAAAGACACAGATGCTCGATATGTGGAAGTAGGATAACTATGCCAAAGCTTCCAGGTATTAATCACCAAAGAGCCGTTAAGGCTTTTGAAAAAGCTGGTTTTAGAATCGTGCGACAGGGTAAACATATTACCATGACTAACGACACTCGCGTTATTGTCATTCCTAGAGCCAATCCTGTAAATGCTTATACAATGGCTGGAATTGTTAAAGATGCTGGTTTGACAATTGAAGAGTTTAAACAGCTTTTATAACTAGCGATCGTATTTGTAGCAATTTTTAGATCGATTTAAGTACAACTAGAAATAAATAACGTTAGTGGGCGAAGTTCATTCGCCCTAAACTACATCAAGCAATATCAAGCAATAGTCACATCTTCAGATAGATAAACATCCTGAATGGCGTGGAATAGTTTGACCCCTTCATCCATCGGACGCTGGAAGGTTTTTCTACCAGAGATCAAACCGCAACCCCCTGCGCGTTTATTAATTACCGCAGTACGAACGGCAGTAGCAAAGTCATTGTCACCAGAAGCACCACCAGAGTTAATCAAACCGCTACGTCCTGCATAACAGTTGAGAACCTGATAGCGAGTCAAATCGATCGGGTGGTCGCTAGTTAGTTCGCTATACACTTTATCGTGAGTTCTGCCGTATTTATTACCAGTGGCTTTAGCAACTGCGGTATAACCCCCATTGCATTCGGGTAGCTTTTGCTTGATAATATCTGCCTCTATAGTTACGCCTAGATGGTTGGCTTGTCCTGTAAGATCGGCAGCTAAATGATAGTCTTTATCTTGTTTGAAGGCATTATTGCGTAAATAGCACCAGAGAATAGTTGCCATGCCTAGTTCGTGGGCGCGGGCAAAAGCTTTACTAACTTCCTGTATTTGTCTGGCAGAACCTTCCGAACCAAAATAAATCGTCGCGCCGATGGCAACTGCGCCTAAGTTCCAAGCTTGTTCGACGCTGCCAAACATAATCTGATCCGAAGCGTTGGGATAGGTTAGCAGTTCGTTGTGATTGAGTTTGACGATAAAGGGAATATGGTGGGCATATTTGCGAGACACCATACCCAAAACACCCAAAGTAGTAGCAACGGCATTGCAACCGCCTTCCAGTGCTAATTTAACAATATTTTCTGGATCGAAATAAATTGGGTTTGGTGCAAAAGAAGCTGCGCCAGAGTGTTCGATACCTTGATCGACGGGCAAAATAGATAGATATCCCGTGTTTGCCAATCTGCCTGTAGAGTATAGCTGTTGCAAACTACGTAATACTTGAGGGTTGCGATCGCTTTTGCTAAAAATGCGATCGACAAAATCAGCGCCTGGTAAGTGCAGCATCTCTTGGGAGACTTTTGCTTCATAAGTTAGCAAATTTTCGGCTTCATCTCCGAGCCAGGAAGCAATGGATTTGGGTGCAGAAAAAGTAGCAGTCATAAGAAATGGTTATTATTCTAACAATCTCGATCCTTACGCCATTTATTATGGCAAAAGGTTTATTTATCTAATATTTTTTTAGTATAGTTTCTAAGAGTGCTGAGAGCCGATTTGAAGTTAGTAAAAAAGCAGTAAATTAAATATTTGTAAACAAAGTATTGACAAAATTTTGGATTTTTTTTGGTAAAGATAATTTAACGATATAGTACATACTTCTTAATAAATCTCCTCAGAAAGCGCGAAAAGTTTTAATCTAAAAGCTGAACTATAAGTAAAAACGATAATTAAAATCACATGAGTGTAACGGCAAGTGGTGGCAGTTCATTAGCCCGTCCTCAACTTTATCAAACAGTTACGGTATCTACAATTCTGCAAGCAGAACAGCAAGACCGTTTCTTAGAAAGAGGCGAACTTAGAGAATTAACAGAATATTATAAATCTGGGGCAAAACGCTTGGAAATTGCCCAAACTATAACCAACAACGCCGACCTAATCGTTTCTCGGGCGGCAAATCGAATTTTTTCTGGCGGTTCTCCTATGTCTTATTTAGAGAAACCAGAAGATGTAGAAGAAATGGCTGTGGCTTCTCCCAGCGGCAATACCAATGTCCAGGGAGAAGTAATATCTTATGTTGAAAAAAAAGAAGATAAAAACGATAGCAGCGGTATTTTCGGTTCTTTGCGCTCCTTATTTAGCGGTGGTTCGGGTCCAGTGCCGCCAGGTTTTAGACCGATAAGCGTCAGTCAATACGGACCTGGCAATATGCAAAAATCTTTGCGAGATATGGCATGGTTTTTGCGTTATATCAGCTACGCGATCGTGGCGGGCGATCCAAACATTTTGACAGTTAACGTCAGAGGACTGAGGGAAGTAATCGAAAATGCCTGTTCTACTGATGCTACAGTAGTAGCTCTACAGGAAATGCGAGCGGCGGCTAAAAAATACTTTCAAAGAGACGAAGAAAGTACAGAAATCATTACTCGTTATTTCGATTTAGTAATCAAAGAATTTAAAGCACCCACACCTTCAACCAAACTGCGTCAGCGTCCTTCAAGCGATTTGCAGGGTTTGGAGTTACCTCAAAGTTACTTTAATGCTTCTGAAAGACGACAAAAGTTTGTCATGAAGCCTGGTTTATCTACCAGCGAAAAACTGGCAGTAATTAAGGCAGCCTATAGGCAGATTTTCGAGCGAGACATTACTCGCGCCTACGGACAGTCTATTTCTTATCTGGAATCCCAGGTTAAAAACGGCGATATTTCGATGAAAGAGTTCGTGCGCCGCTTGTGTAAATCGCCTCTATACCGCAAACAGTTTTTCGAGCCGTTTATCAATAGTCGCGCCTTAGAACTGGCTTTTCGTCACATACTAGGTCGCGGTCCTTCCTCTCGCGAAGAAGTACAGGATTATTTCTCTATCGTTTCTGAAGGTGGACTATCGGCTCTAGTAGATGCTTTAGTAGATTCTAAAGAATACGCTGACTACTTTGGGGAAGAAACGGTTCCTTACCTACGCGGTTTGGGACAAGAAGCCCAAGAGTGTCGCAACTGGGGCATGCAGCAAGATCTGTTTAACTACAGCGCGCCCTATCGTAAAGTTCCTCAATTTGTTACTACTTTCGCGCAGTATAATCGCCCTCTACCAGACCAACATGTTTATGGTTCGGGCAACGATCCGCTAGAAATTCAGTTTGGGGCAATTTTCCCGAAAGAAACTCGCAATCCCAGCACTAGTCCCGCACCGTTTAATAAAGACACCAAGCGTCTGTTAATTCACCGAGGTGCGGGTATTGACAACCAAAATAGCAATCCTGGCGCGAGAGGAAAATTCCCAGGATCTTTGGGAGCTAAGGTATTTCGTCTCAACAACGAACTACCAGGAGCGAGTAATGGCAGTAGCGTAAAATATGCCGAAAGCACTACTCAAGCTGTAATACGCGCCTGCTATCGTCAGGTATTCGGACGAGATGTTTATGACGGACAGCGTTTAAAACAAGCAGAAATTAAGCTGGAAAACGGCGATATCAGCGTTCGCGAGTTCATCAAGATTTTAGCCAAATCTGATGTCTTCCGTAATCTCTATTGGTCTTCTTTGTATGTAGTTAAAGCTATAGAATACATGCATCGTCGCCTCTTGGGTCGTCCTACTTATGGTCGTAAAGAGATGAACTCTTACTTCGATCTGGCATCGAAAAAAGGATTCTATGCTGTAGTCGATGCGATGATCGACAGCACCGAGTACGTCGAAGCCTTTGGCGAAGATACCGTTCCTTACGAGCGTTATTTAACACCTGCGGGCGTACAGTTGCGTAAATTCCGTCCTGGCGCGATCGAATCGGGAATTGGAGCGAAAGTTGAGAAAGTAGAAACTCCTCGCTTTGTCGAACTCGGACAGGTTTCTACAAGCCGCACCGAGCCTGAAGTCAAACAACGCATTCAGCAAGGTGTAAGAGCCAAACGGGAACAGCAGAAAATCTTTAAGCTCACTACTACGGTAGATAAGGTAGCTGTAAAAAATGCGATCGCCGCAGCTTATCGTCAGATTTTCGAGCGAGACATCAATCCTTATGTAGTGCAAACTCAGTTCTCAATTTTAGAAAGTCGTCTGGGTAACGGAGAAATTAACGTTAAAGAATTTATTGAAGGTTTGGGTTGTTCCGAACTATACATTCGAGAATTCTATACTCCTTATCCCAACACTAAAGCGATCGAATTAGGAACCAAGCATTTCTTAGGACGCGCTCCTTTAAACCAGAAAGAAATCCAAAAATACAACCAGATTTTGGCTTCTCAGGGAATTCGCGCTTTTGTCGGTGCGATGGTCAACTGTATGGAATACCTACAGGTATTTGGCGAAGATACCGTTCCCTATCGTCGCTATCCAACCTTACCCGCAGCCAATTTCCCCAACACAGAGAAGCTATATCAAAGATTGACCAAGCAAAGCGACGATATTGTCATTCCTAGCTTTGGACCTACTAAATTCAAAATTTAGCGGTATTTGTTTGATAAATTAGCGATTGGCAATTGTTAGAGATGGGGATGGTGAGTTTTACTCATCGTCACCCGCTATCAATTGGCATAGATAGCTTATGCTACTCTTTTACTAAAGTGAGGAAGTAGAGGATTTTTCTTTTGCCTTACTTAAAATTTATAGCTGAGGCGATCGCTTCGTCCCTCGTTTCTGAAGAAGATTATTATTTTTTGTTAAGAAAAAATAGCTTTTTAGAACCAAATATCGCAAAATAATTGAGTTGGGTCGATTCAACAATTGGCTCGAATGTTAGTCTGTACCAGATCGCTTACTCGATCGCATCTGTAAAAATATAGCTAACTTAAAGCAACTTTGATTAATGAACTTGTCTTTATGTAAAAGTTTGTTAATGTAATGGCTACCTTTGATATATTCGGTTTGACTAACTGCAATACTATTTTGTAGCTGAAAGTTAAAAACTAATTAGCAAAATAGAGTAATCTAAAATCTGAGGGGTTTAACCAGCTAAAGTTAGTTAGATTTGTTCGGCTAGCTTTATTACTCTAAAACTACAACTCAAGTAGGTCATATAGAGTAAAAATAAAAAGCTGGAAACCTTGTTTGAGAAACACTATCTCTTGGGGTAGCTCATCCATTATTTGATTTCATTGTATTGGGAGGAATCCATCGATGAGTATTGTCACGAAATCAATCGTGAATGCCGATGCTGAAGCTCGTTACCTGAGCCCAGGCGAACTAGAAAGAATCAAGTCTTTTGTTACTACTGGCGAAAGCCGTCTGCGTATCGCTCAAACTCTAACCGAGTCTAGAGAACGCATTGTCAAGCAAGCTGGCGATCGACTATTTCAAAAACGTCCCGACGTTGTTTCTCCAGGCGGTAACGCTTACGGTGAAGAAATGACAGCAACTTGTTTGCGGGATATGGATTACTACCTGCGTCTGATCACTTATGGTGTAGTTGCAGGAGACGTTACTCCTATTGAAGAAATTGGTTTGGTTGGTGCGCGGGAGATGTACAAATCTCTTGGAACCGATGTCGGTGCTATGGCTCAAAGCATTCGTGAAATGAAAGACGTAGCAACTTCGATGATGTCGGCTGACGACCAAAACGAAGCAGCTTCTTACTTCGACTACGTTATTGGGGCTATGCAGTAGCATTTAGTTGCTGTTAACCAAACTAACTCAAAATATCGATCGCAAATTCTAAAAAAGATACACTAACTTATCGGTGTTAAAGCATTTAAGACTAGGTAAGATAAGGAAATAAAATTATGCAAGACGCAATTACCTCTGTTATTAATTCCGCTGACGTTCAAGGCAAGTATCTCGATGGTTCTGCCATGGACAAGCTCAAAAACTATTTTCAAACTGGCGGACTGCGCGTTCGTGCAGCCAGCGTAATCAGTGCTAATGCAGCGAGTATTGTCAAAGAAGCAGTAGCTAAATCTCTACTGTATTCTGATGTTACTCGTCCTGGCGGAAATATGTATACTACTCGTCGCTATGCAGCCTGCATCCGCGACTTGGATTATTATCTTCGCTATTCTACTTACGCTATGTTGGCTGGCGATCCCTCGATCCTAGACGAGCGCGTACTCAACGGTTTGAAAGAAACCTATAACTCTTTAGGCGTACCTGTTTCTTCTACAGTTCAAGCCATCCAGGCTATGAAAGAAGTAACTGCTAGCTTAGTTGGTGCTGATGCTGGTAAAGAAATGGGCGTTTACTTTGACTACATTTGCTCTGGCTTGAGCTAAACTAAACCTGGTTTGAAAGTCGTTCATAAATAGTAGTCGCGTTGGTTCGGGAAGTCTAGAGTGAGTGCTAGTTCTAATGAAGCTTAGGATAAGCGATCGCATCGGTCGGCAATAAGTTTTGACGATCTAGTATTGACTTTTGACTCCCGAACTTTAGCGTTTTTAGGTCATCAAACGCTGCGGAATGATGACAATCGGTAGAATTTTTTGACAAATTTACAAAAACCATAATTTTCATCAGGGTTTAACCTTGGTATCCCAAAAGAAAATAATTTAATTAAGAAAAATAGGAGAAGAAAAACTTATGAGAATGTTTAAAGTTACTGCTTGCGTTCCTAGCCAGTCCAGGATTCGTACGCAAAGAGAGTTACAAAACACCTACTTTACCAAACTCGTTCCCTACGATAACTGGTTCCGCGAACAGCAGCGCATCATGAAAATGGGCGGCAAAATTATGAAAGTAGAGCTAGCTACGGGCAAGCAAGGAATGAACACGGGCTTATCATAAAATTTATTACATTACAAAATTTAATTTAATCAAAGGGGTCGATCGCGACCTCTTTTTATTTTTTGTCTGTTACTTTTGATAGGGTAAGCAATTTAATAACTAAAACCGTGAGGCGATATCTACGATATTTAATTCCCTTTGTCGATCCTCAAGTCAAATCTTGGTCGTGGGAGGCTCGATTATTAAACTGGTTGACCTGTATTTGGCTGTTAATTGGATTAGTTACCTTGGTATCTGCATCTTATGCCGAAGGAATAGTTACTTTTAACGACGGACTGTATATTCTCAAAAAACAGCTGATCGGTGTTTTGCTCGGTATTTTAGGTTTTAATTTAGTATCCAGACAGTCACTAAAAAAAACTCTTAAGTCTGCCCCTTGGATGGTATTAATCTGGCTGCTGTTAATTTTGGCAACTTTAGTTCCTGGTTTGGGCAAAACCACTATGGGAGCGAGCCGTTGGATTGCTATCGGTCCTTTTTCTTTACAGCCTTCGGAATTAATCAAACCGTTTTTAGTTTTACAGGCTAGCTATTTGTTTTCACGTTGGCAGGTATTAAAACCGAAAGTAAAACTAGTCTGGTCGATCGTTTTTGCCCTCATGCTGCTGGGAATTTTAAAGCAGCCTAATTTGAGTACGGCTGCTTTGTGCGGTTTGAGCCTGTGGCTGATTGCCCTATCTGCCTGCCTGCCCTGGCAGCAGCTAATTGGCTCTGCTATTGTAGGTTCGACTCTCGCGAGTATGAGTCTTGCCATCAATTCCTATCAGCGCGATCGCATCGTGTTTTTTCTCGATCCCTGGCGAGACTATCACGGCAAAGGATATCAGTTAATTCAAAGCTTACTGGCGATCGCTTCAGGGGGAATTAGTGGCGCGGGATTTGGACTATCGCAACAAAAACTGTCATATTTACCAATTCGCTCGACAGACTTTATTTTTGCCGTTTATGCTGAAGAATTTGGTTTTATTGGCTGTCTATTATTTTTAATCTTGCTTTTAGGTTTTGCAACCCTGGCTTTAAGAGTGGCAATTAAATGCCGTCAAGCCATTCCCAAGGCGATCGCTATAGGTTCAATGGTCTTGTTAGTCGGACAATCTCTAATAAATATTGGTGTAGCTACGGGGACTTTACCAACTACGGGTTTACCCTTACCGTTTTTTAGCTACGGAATAAACTCTGTCGTAGCTTCATTGCTGTTAGCGGGATTGCTGGTAAGAGTTGCCAGAGAGAGCGATCGAGCTGTGGTAATCGATCTCAAGCCGTCTCTGCGTTCGTAAATTAGAATACTAATGTACGGCAAAAATCATTATCCTATTTAAAATCTAAGTATTTTTATTTAGATGAATTAGAATGGTTCGAGCGTTAAAGAAATTGCTTTAGATTATCATCGCCAATCAGAATTATGCCAGACCCCAAACCCCAACAGACTGATTCGGCAGCTTCAATTTCTAGCAGTAATAAAATTTATTCTCCTGGTGCAATTGTCGGACACTACCAAATTGTACGGCAGTTGGGCAAAGAAAAAGCAGACAAAATCTATCTGGCTAAAGATTTAAAACTAGAGGGGGATGCGCGATGTGTTATCGAGCAATTAGTTGGATTGGATTTGAATAGTTCTGAATCTAAAGACGAAGTCAAAGCCTGCTTAGTTCGACAACTAGAAGTTTTTCAAAGACTGAGCGATCGCCTGCAAGTTCCTCAATACAGACACTTTTTTATTGACAAAGGGCAAATTTATTTAGTTAGAGAATATATCAATGGTGAAACACTAAAGCAAAAAATAGAAGGTCGCACTTTTAACGAAGCGCAAACAATACATCTACTGCACGACGTACTTAAAACTTTAGATTTAATTCACAAAAACAACCTCATTCATCAGGCGATCGTCCCCGCAAACTTAGTCGAACGCCAAGAGTTAAATAGTTACGCGCTAGTCAAATTTAGCGCGTTTAACCCTTCCCCTAACGGCGGTTCGAGCAAAATAACTGTATATGCTGCCAATAATGGTTATATAGCACCAGAACAACAAATAGGAAAACCAAGATTTAGCAGCGATATTTACGGATTGGGCAAAACTGCTATTTATGCTTTGACAGGACTATTACCGCGAAATTTAAAACAAACCAGCACGGTTTGGTATCGCTGCTGTCAGGTCAGCGAGAGGTTGGTAGCAATTATTGAAAAAATGACTGCTGCCAACCACACCCAACGCTATCACAATGCTTTAGAAGTTCTTGCCGATCTCAAGCCTTTATTGTTTGTAGACCGAGTAATAGACGGACGCTATCGCATTATCAGACATCTACAGCAAAAAGGCGCAATCGATAGTTATCTTGCCGAAAATTTACGCCGCTCCTATCAGTCTCCCTGTATACTCGAACGAGTAGAATTGAGCGGTTGCGATGCTGTAAGCTGGCAAAAAATCGAGCAGAGTTTGACCGCACAGCTTGCAGTTTTAGAAAAGCTCAATGATTGTCCTCAAATACCCCAGCTATGGGATCATTTTCAACAAAATGGTGAGTTTTACTTAGTTAAGGCTTATGTTGGGGGCAAAAGCCTCAGACAAATACTATCAGCACGCAATTTTTCCGAAGCTGAGGTATTAAATTTTCTTAAAAGCGCGCTCGCCGCATTAGCATTCGTACACAAACAACGTATAATTCATCGTTATATCAGTCCAGAAAATTTACTAATTGACGATCGCCAGCGAGTTGTATTGACGGGACTGGGAATTTTAGAAGATATTCAAGTTTCATGTCAGAGCAGCACGGACGAACGCCAAACTGACTATAGTGAATATTTTGCTCCAGAACAAATTGCCGGCAGAGCAACCTTAAGCAGCGATATTTATGCTTTAGGCATAATCGCTATTGAAGCTCTGACGGGAATCGAACCCAAACATTTCAAGCACGAGCAAACAGCAAACTTTCTGAGGCAAAAAGCAATAGTCAGCAACCGCCTGACAAAAATAATCGCTAAAATGACTGCTTCAGATGTTGGTAAACGCTATCAAGCGGTAGAAAAAGCAATTGCAGATCTGCGTAAAGTAAAAGTAAAGGTTAAATCTCAACGAGTCTTTACTGGTAAAACTACTGCCTCAAGCTCTGGAGAGCTTCGCCGTTCCGAAAGTCGCTGGAGCGACTCGCCTTCGCCAAGCGAAGACGGCGGACTCCAGTCCGCGTCGGGACGCTCCAGCGTCCATTCTGAAGAAACCTCAGAATTTCGACGCAATAAACTCGAGCGCTCCGATTTAGTACTTGTTTTCTCCAAATGGTCGTTACAGCCAGGTCAAATATTAATCGCAACTTTAGGAATTGTTAGCTTACTGGCTAGTATTGAATTTGCTTTTCCGTTTCTCAGACCAGCATATTATTGGTATCGCGGCAGACAGCTTCTTTCACAACAGCCTCAAATTGCTTTAAACGCCTTTGCGCGAGCTACAGAACTACAGCCAAACAGTTATTTAGCTTGGGAAGGTAAAGGAGATGCTTTATACAACCTCAAATACTTCAATCGCGCTCTAACGGCTTACGATCGCGCTGGTGAATTAAACGCTAACGATTTTCAAAACTGGCAAAAACAAGCAGATGTTTACTATCGTTTGGAAAAATTTCCCCAGGCTCTAGCAGCATACAATCGCGCACTAAAGCTAAAACCAAGCGATCGTGCCGTCCTCAATAGTAAAGGTAAAACCCTGGAAAATTTACAGCGATACGAAGAAGCTCTATCATTTCATGAAGCAGCGTTGAAGGGCGATCGCCTCAATGCCGAGTTTTTAAGCGATCGCGCTAGAGTTTTGATTAGACTAGGTCGCTATTATGACGCGCTAGCGGTATTAGATCGAGCTAGAAACATCGAACCCAATAGTCCCCAACTATGGCAGGATAAGGTTTTTGCCCTGCAAGCTCTCGGTCGGTTTGATGAAGCCGATCGCACTTACCGCGATGTTATTGCCACCTATCAGGATTTAGTCGAACAAAGCCCCGCCAACTATAGTCTATGGCTGGCAAAAGGCGATTTTTTGACTCAGTTACGCATCACTCAATCTCAAAACTTGTTTGCTAATGCTGCTACCGACAAAGCTTTTTCTTCCCCCTTACAAATTCAGAGTAAGGCAATAGCAGCTTACGAAGAAGCAACTGCCATCTCACCCGAATCTTATCTAGCCTGGATTGGTAAAGCCAAAACATTCCTAGCCGCAGGTGAATATCGGGCAGCCTTAACCGCATTGGATCGCGCCTCGGAAATTCGTCCCCAAGCCGACCGACCATGGCAAATGCGCGGTTCGATTCTCAAAGATGGCTTGGAACGCCCCATAGCAGCAGTTACAGCTTACGAGCGAGCAATCGAGCTAAATCCCGATTATGCCGCACTGTGGCGCGACCGCGGTCTGGCACTGATTCAGGCAGGTCAATACGCTCGGGCAGTTGCTTCTTTTACCAAAGCCAGTCAACTCAATCCTCAAGACAGTGAAACCTGGGTGGGTTTTGCCAATGCTTTACAGGCAGTCGGTCGTCAAGAAAAAGCTATTAACGCGATCGATCGCGCTTTGGACCTCGAACCTCAAAACCCCTTACTGTGGCAGACTAAAGGTTCCATCTTGACCGAGCAGCAAAACTACGATGCCGCCTGCGATACCTATCGAAAGTCCCGTCAGTTTGCTCCCGATTTTGCTCCTATAACTCAGGCGATGAACATAGTCGGTTGTCGGATGAGTGAGGAGTGAAAATATAATCCATAATCCAATAAAGTCAGGTATTCACTTAACTAAAATTTGGTTTGATAATGATATTATCGAGCTAAAAATTGATGTTTCAGATGGTAACTCGTTATTCTCAAATCGAGTATACGTTAGCTACTCAAGAATTGCCAATGTTATCACGGAACTCGATGTATTTAAAGACCAAGTCTACGGAGGGGTACTAGATCTTAGATTTGGGGAGTTTGGACTAGAGTATGCTAATGGAGCATTTCATGCACGGCTTCATTTTGCAAAGCCAGGTAAACTCTACATTACTTGCAAACAACAATCGGAGTTTAAAGATTTTTCGGTCATGAAAGCAGCTAGTGAGGCAACGCTTTACTTGAAAACAGAACCTGCTCTCCTAAACAATTTCATAGACGCTCTAAAGAGCTTATATAAGGAACGAGGAGAGAAGGCTTATCTTCAAGCGATATAAAGAAATATACTTCTAAGCTTGACGGTTTATAATAAATGAATAAAATTAGCGACCGCGCTTTAAGTATTTCATTTCTACCTATTTAGTAGATATAGTCTTGTAACGCTTTGACCTCCATTGGTTCTGACTGTAGCGAACGAATCGCGGCGACGGTGGCTTTTGCTCCTGCAATGGTAGTTACGATTGGTAACTTGTAGTCTAATGCCATACGACGGATTAACCGCGCATCGGTTTGAGATTCTTCCCCAGTAGGAGTATTAATAATTAACTGAATCTGTTTGTTTTTAATCCAGTCAACCACATGAGGACGACCTTCATGTAGTTTGAGTATGATTTCTACATCTTCAATGCCGTTTTGTTGTAAGACTTCTTGCGTACCAGAGGTAGCCACCACTTTAAATCCTAGCTCGATAAAATCTTTAACTACGGGGACGATCTCTTCTTTATCGCGATCGTTCATGGAAATAAATACCGTTCCCGACAAAGCCAGATTGACCCCTGCCGCAATTTCAGCTTTAGCAAAGGCTTTACCAAAGTCGGTATCGATACCCATAACCTCACCCGTAGAACGCATTTCTGGTCCTAATAAAGTGTCGCTATCGGGGAATTTATTAAAGGGCAACACCGCTTCTTTAACGGCAATATGTTGGGGAATAGTTTCTTTAGTAACTCCCAAATCTGCTAGAGTTTTGCCCGACATGATTAAAGAAGCTAGTTTGGCTAACTGTACTCCCGTAGCTTTGGATACATAAGGGACAGTACGGGAAGCGCGAGGATTGGCTTCGAGAATGTATACTTGTTCTCCTTGAACGGCATATTGAATATTCATCAAGCCGACTACATCTAGAGCGTTGGCTAGCTTTGCCGTCCAGTCGCGAATGGTTGCTAAAGCTGTCTCTGAAAGCGAAGTATAGGGAATCGAACATGCCGAGTCTCCAGAATGTATGCCAGCCTGTTCGATATGTTCCATAATGCCGCCGATAATTACTTTGCCTTCTTTGTCGCACAAAGCATCGACATCGACTTCAGTTGCATTTTCTAAAAACTTGTCAATCAAAATTGGGTGGTCTGGTTCTACCTCTACCGCATAAGTCATGTAACGTTTGAGTTCGTTATCGGAATAGACAATTTCCATTGCCCTTCCTCCTAAAACGTAAGAAGGTCGAACTACGACGGGATAGCTAATTTGATTGGCAATATTTAAAGACTCTTCATAGCTTCTAGCAATGCCGTTGGGTGGCTGTTCGATTTCTAACTTTCTCAAAATCTGCTCGAATTTTTCGCGATCTTCGGCAGTATCGATCGAATCTGGAGAAGTTCCCCAAATTTCTGTTTCCGTTGCTTTTGAGGTTACAAAAGAACTTTCCAGCCGAGCTTTAAATAAGTAATTCTGTAAGGGTATAGCCAATTTTAACGGGGTCTGTCCGCCAAACTGAATGATGATACCTGCTGGTTGTTCGACTTCAATAATATTGAGAACGTCTTCTTTAGTTAGGGGTTCAAAATAGAGGCGATCGCTGGTATCGTAATCGGTAGAAACGGTTTCGGGATTAGAATTGACCATAATCGTTTCGTAACCCGCTTCTGAAAGAGAAAACGCCGCATGACAACAGCAGTAGTCAAACTCAATTCCCTGTCCGATACGGTTGGGACCACCGCCTAAAATCATTACCTTAGATTTCTCCGAGGGTTCGATTTCCGACTCTCCTTCTTCGTATGTAGAGTAATAGTAAGGAGTAAAGGCTTCAAATTCTGCCGCGCAGGTATCTACCAACTTGTAGACGGGTAAAACTCCCAACTCTTTACGATAGGTGCGAACCTCATCTTCGGTCTTTTTAGTAGCAAAGGCAATCTGGCGATCGCTAAATCCCTGCTGTTTGATATAGCGCATCTCCTCAGCGGAAATCTTTTTAAAACTGGTGCGTTTGAGAAACTTCTCGCTTTCTACCAACTCCTGCATCTTATCTAAAAACCACATATCGATTGCCGTCAGTTCGTGGATTTCTTCGGGAGACATTCCCAACTTCATGGCATGATAGATACTAAAGATGCGTTCGGGGTTGGGGGTACGCAGACGCGCTCTAACCTGGGGAATTGAAGGCAGAGTTTCTTTTTTGTCGCAGCCAAAGCCATAACGTCCCGTTTCAAGCGATCGCAGGGCTTTCTGAAAGGATTCGTTAAATGTCCTGCCAATTGCCATTGCTTCCCCTACAGATTTCATTTGCGTAGTGAGAATGGGTTTGGTGCCAGGAAATTTTTCAAAGGCAAAGCGAGGAATTTTGGTAACTACATAATCAATTGTCGGTTCAAAGGAAGCAGGAGTCTTTTTGGTAATATCGTTGGAAATTTCATCGAGTGTATAGCCTACTGCTAGTTTTGCCGCAAATTTAGCGATTGGAAAACCAGTCGCTTTAGAAGCCAGTGCCGAAGAACGAGAAACGCGGGGGTTCATTTCAATAACAATTACCTCGCCGTTTACAGGATTGACCGAGAACTGAATGTTAGAACCACCCGTCTCTACGCCAATTTCACGAATAATCTTCTTAGAGTAATCTCGCAGACGCTGATATTCTTTATCTGTAAGAGTTTGGGCTGGAGCGACGGTAATTGAATCCCCCGTATGTATCCCCATCGGATCGATATTTTCGATCGAACAGATAATCACTACGTTATCTGCTAAATCCCTCATTACTTCAAGTTCGTACTCTTTCCAACCTAAAAGCGATTTTTCTACCAGAATTTGCGAGACTGGTGAAGCGTCAAGACCAAATTGAGCCATTGTTTCGTATTCTTCCTGGTTGTAGGCAATACCGCCTCCAGTACCGCCTAAAGTATAGGCAGGACGAATAATTAGGGGATAGCTACCAATTTCATCGGCAATTTCTTTGGCTTCGGCAATATTGCTGACAATCCCCGAAGGACATACGGGAACGCCAATTTTTGCCATTGCATCTTTAAATAACAGGCGATCTTCGGCTTTTTCAATAGCGGGTAATTTAGCTCCGATTAAATCGACACCATACTTATCTAAAACTCCATTCTTGGCTAGAGATACTGCCACATTTAATGCAGTTTGTCCGCCCATAGTTGGTAAGAGCGCATCGGGTTTTTCTCTGGCGATGACTTTCTCCACAATTTCTGGGGTCAATGGCTCGATGTAGGTACGGTCTGCCATTTCGGGATCGGTCATAATCGAAGCGGGATTAGAATTGACCAGGACTACTTCGTATCCTTCTTCCCGTAATGCTTTACAGGCTTGAGTTCCAGAATAGTCAAATTCGCAGGCTTGTCCGATGACAATAGGACCACTACCAAGAAGTAGAATTTTGTGAAGATCGTCGCGTCGGGGCATAAAACTCTAATTTTTTTGTTTCACTAACACTAGCGAGATTAATTGTATATTCTCATGCCGATCGAATATGTAGTTGTTTTATCTGGGTTTGATGACTTAGTGGTAGCATTTATTACTCAGAAGCTTAATTATCAAAGCCTCTATGGTTTTTTAACCTAGACCTTTTAATTAGGTCGCCGCTGACAATTGTATCTAGTCAGTTTTTCCTTGTTCCCAACTATATAGTAAAAACATTAAACCAATTAAACCCAATTGCAGCATAAAATTAGGCAGGTTAGAAGCTACATCTTTTCCTGCCGCTAACTTAGCTAAAAAAATCATCGCTCCAATAAAGCCAGATGCGGCAAAAGCTAGATAAAAGAACTTTCTTAAGCCTTTGAAGGGAGCTTTAGCTTCGGCTTGAAGTCTGGCGTATTTTTCAGGAGAAAGATTGCTTTTTTTTGCCCGTTCTCGGTCTTGGGGCGACAGGTTTGCCATTTTTAAATAAATTATAGCATTGCTTCCATTATTGCTCGATCGCCTTAAAAGGCTAGTGCTTTGTCGATTAATTAATGAGGGATAACGTAGGTAGAGAGCATCACTTCGCTTGGGAGTAGGGTGCAAGAGAGCAGGGAAAACAAGTCGGACAAAAATCCCCCTGCTCTCTGCCCCCCTGCATAAAAAAGCCTATTAAATATTGATAAACTACTGAGCTCTATTTGCCTTTCGCGTTACTTTTTACTGAGATCGAATTCTTCAAGATAGTAAGATTCATCTACTTCTACCAGGCGTTTCTTATTTTCTGGATCTCCCTGTGGTGAAGGAGTTTCGGGATCGTCTCTACGAAAATCATCACCACCATTACCATTACCAAACATGGCAAACAACCAGGCTACTAACAAGCCAAACAAGTAGGCAACTGCTAGCAGAATGATAATTCTAAGTCCTATTAAAAACATAGTTTTTTTTCGATATTAATCTAAAGTAGCCAACTGTGGAGGGGTTTCGTACTTTAAATTATAGCTAGTCCAATAGTAATCTCGCGATCGCGAAGCGGATGGCGCGCTGGCTTTGCCAATCGCCAGACAGTTTTTCTAAACTTTAGCAATCCTAAATGAAAAAACTCTTTTCCCACTTGACTTATTCCCTTTACCAAGAATATAGTCTCTTCAATCAAGTAGAACTGCTATATTAATTTTTATTTTTTTTCTTTGGTTTGAGGCTGATTGTTGTTACAGAATTTAAAGTTATCCTGGCTTTTACAAAATCGGGCTATGAGCATAGGGTAAACTAGCTTTGATTCTATAAAGAATACGATAACTAAAAAATACATAGACTGGGAGTCAACCTTCTTATGTCACACAGCGTCAAAATTTATGATACTTGCATTGGCTGTACTCAATGCGTAAGGGCTTGTCCTACCGATGTACTAGAGATGGTACCCTGGGACGGCTGTAAAGCAGGTCAAATTGCTGCTTCTCCTCGCACCGAAGACTGTGTAGGCTGCAAGCGGTGTGAAACTGCTTGTCCTACCGACTTTTTGAGTATTCGCGTTTATTTAGGTGCAGAAACTACCCGCAGTATGGGTCTGGCATACTAAGCAATTATAAGTATCTTATAAAATTTGTGTCGTTGTAGCGGTGCGGTCGATCTTTATACTAAAGCGATCGCGCTGTCGGACGGCACTATTTTTTTTATTATTATTTGAGGAAGAGAGTTTGACTTTCCCCTCTCCCTATCACCCCATTCCCGATCGACCAAAACAGTCATAAGTAAAAAGTCTACCCTCGTAAGCTGCTTCCCTGATGACCAAACGTCTATCCCGCAAAATTTTAGTTATTATCCCTGCTATCTTCGGACTATGGCTAATATTCCAGTTAGTTGGTCGCGTCTTTGCCGAAATACTCTGGTTTGAGGAAGTTGAGTATCAATCGGTACTATATACGAAGTGGCAAACTCAAGGTGGACTGTGGCTGGTATTTAGCAGCGTTTCAATTTTATTTCTTTGGGGCAATCTGTGGTTGACCAGTCGGCTGCAATGGCGGTGGCTGGCACAAAAAGAATGGTATGAAAACGGTATTTCCTATACCAGTAAAGATTCCAGGCAGTTAATTGACAAGTTAAACAATCCTCCTTCCTATCGCTCTTATTTGGCTAATTTGCAGCGTAATAATAACTTAATAACCAAAACCAATACTCCAAAATTTAAGCTTTCGCTGCTGTTACCTTTGGCTATAATTGCAGCTTTGGCAATTGCTACTATGCTTTTGCACTACGGCAATACAGCTTTAGACGTTTGGCAGTCTAATTATCGTTTGCCCAAAGTAGCTTTGGCTCTCAAACCMCCAGCCGATATTTCTCCATTAGAAAATCTGAGAAATTTTATCTGGCTGTATTTAAAACAGTTAAGTGTAATAATTTTTATTGCTTTGTTACTAATCTGGCAGAGTAAATATTTGTCCTGGGCGATCGCAGGATTGATTAGTATTGTTTTTGGGTTTATTTGGGCGGGAAACTGGACGCTATTACTCAAATTTTTTAAACCGACACTATTGGGAGTTTTAGACCCTCAATTCAATCGAGACATTAGCTTTTATATTTTTCGTTTTCCTATATGGCAACTGCTAGAAACTTGGCTGCTGGGTTTGTTTGGTTGCGGTTTGGCAATCTGCTTTTTAGTTTATTTATTGTCTGCCAACAGTCTTTCTGAAGGTAAATTTCCTGGTTTTTCGCGACCTCAAATGCGCCATCTCTCTTTTTTGGCTGCGGGATTGATGTTAAGTCTGGCGGTGCATCACTGGCTCGGTCGCTACCGCCTACTTTATGCTTCTAGAGGAGTAGTGTATGGTGCTGGCTATACGGATATCAAAATTCAGCTACCAGTAGAAAATATACTGACTTTGGTTTCTTTGGCGATCGCAATTTGGTTTTTAATTAAAGCATTTACAGGCTATTCGCTGCCAAAAATTCTCAAGCAAAGATTTTCTAAAATTATTTTAATTGCAATTCCGTTAGCAACTTACCTGTTAATTTTGCTAATTGGCAACTTGGGCAGTGAGGTCGTTCAAAGGTTGGCAGTTCAACCCAACGAACTAGATGCCGAACGCCCTTATATCGAACGCAGCATTGCTCTAACCAGACAGGGATTTAATCTCGATGCCATAGAAGCAAGAACTTTTAACCCCCAGGGAGATTTAACCGCTCGGGATATTGCCGAAAACGATCTTACTATCGAAAATATTCGTCTTTGGGATACACGTCCCATTCTGCAAACTAATCGTCAGCTACAGCGCATTCGCCCTTACTATCAGTTTCCCGATGCCGATATCGATCGCTATCTCTTAGATGAAAGGAATGTCGAAACTGGTGAAGTTGTCAATAATTACAAACAACAGGTAATTATTGCTGCTAGAGAATTGGATTACGAAACCGTACCCGATCGCGCCAAAACCTGGGTCAATCAACACTTAGTTTACACTCACGGTTATGGATTTACGCTCTCGCCAGTCAACGAAGTAGATGATGGCGGATTACCGTTTTATTTTGTGAGAGATATTGGTGCTGGTACGGAAGAAGAAGGTGATTTATCTGTCTCTAATAAGGCGATCGAGCAAAATATTCCGATTGGCAAACCTCGCATTTACTACGGCGAATTAACCAATCCCTACATCATGACTTCTACTCAAGTTAGAGAATTAGACTATCCCAGTGGAGAAGACAACGTATATAACACTTACGATGGCAAGGGAGGCATCGCTCTTAACAATTACGGCAGGCGAATACTATTTTCTCAGTATCTTAGAGATTGGCAAATGTTGTTTACCCGCAACTTTACATCTCAAACACGTCTGTTGTTTCGACGCAACATCAAACAACGAGTTAAAGCGATCGCACCCTTTCTTAACTTCGATCGCGATCCCTATCTAGTAGTGGCAGAAACTAGCAACCCCGAAGATAAGAGTGAAGCCAATTATCTCTACTGGATTATCGATGCCTATACTACTAGCGATCGCTATCCTTATTCCGATCCAGGAAAAAACAATTTTAACTACATTCGCAATTCGGTCAAGATTGTGGTCGATGCCTATAACGGTAATGTTGATTTTTATATTGCCGAACCCAGCGATCCGATTATTCAAACCTGGGATCGAGTTTTTCCGCAATTATTTAAGCCTTTAAGTGCAATGCCAGCCGACTTGCGTCGTCACATTCGCTATCCCGAAGATTTGTTTGCTATTCAATCAGAAAGGCTGTTAACCTACCACATGCTCGATCCCAGGGTGTTTTACAATCGAGAAGACCAGTGGCAAATTCCTCAAGAAATATACGGCACGGAAGCTCAACCGATTAATCCGTATTACCTGATTATGAAGCTTCCTACTGCTACTAATGAAGAATTTATCTTACTACATCCCTATACTCCTGTAAGTCGTCCTAATCTGATTGCCTGGTTGGCAGCACGTTCTGACAATGCTAACTACGGACGTTTGTTACTTTACCAGTTCCCCAAACAAAAGCTGGTCTATGGACCCAATCAAATTGAAGCGTTAATCAACCAAGATCCCGTAATTTCACAACAGATTTCTCTATGGAATCGCGAAGGTTCTCGCGTCGTTCAGGGAAATTTATTGATTATACCTATAGAGCAATCTTTACTTTATGTCGAACCACTATATCTCGAAGCCGAACGCAATAGTCTGCCAATTCTAGCCAGGGTAATTGTGGTGTATGAGAGTCAAATCGTGATGGCGGAAACTTTGGACTCGGCATTAGATGCTATTTTCACTCAAGGTGATTCGGAAGGGGCAATTATTCGCCCTTTAAACGATTTAACACCCGATGCTTCAGAACTAGAAGTAGAAGGGGAAGCAGGAAACAATGAACAATGAGCAATGAACAGTAAACATTAAGTAATGAATAGTGAAGAGTACAAAAAATAAATGCTGAATGTCTCGTTTCTAAAGCCTAATTTACTTTCTACTTTCTTGGAGAGGATTCCCTTGCATATCTTGTCTCTTTCTACTTTTTACTTTTTCTAATTGTCTACAGTTTGTTTTTTTTGTAATAGTTATAAGTGCAATATTCGGCAAAAATGCTGTCAAGATAAACTCGACTACAGGTACGCATATCTTCTGATTCAATTTTGTTTTCTCCCTGCCAATTTTGCAACATGAACAAAGACAAAGAAGCGTTGAATACTTTATTTATATCCCAACAAGGATGTTTGTCTAAATATTTTGACAAAGATTGATGTAATTCTGGATCGATTTCTGCTACAACGCTAATATAATGTTCTTTATTCATGTAAATTATGCCTTATTCTTATAGTTATAAACCTGGAAAAACCGTACTCGGTAGAATAAATATTAATATTTTTAACTCGATACTCTAAGCTAATTATATCTCTGTAAAATTATTGTATTGCAGTAAGTATTTAACTAAAACTAACTAAATGCTTATTTTACTTTTTCAATAAAGCTATATTTTGTATCTTCTCAATTTAATTTATTTTTGTCAACGGACTAAAAAATCATAATAAAATTGATTATAGCATTTATATTAAAATTAGTAATTTTTATCTGCTATGCAAGTATAATAAAATCGTAAATTGCTCTGCAACAATTGCTTTTTGACAATTGCACGATTGCCAAATTTTTTGTTGAAAACTTGTGGATAAATAGTTAAAAAAATTTGCAACAAATCGATTAAAGTTAATAATATAGCGAAGTTGCAATGTTGAAAACTATTAGCTTGGCTATTGCCTGAAGCTGCAATTTTGTCTGTTGCGCAAGTTAATCAAATCTAGCGATCGCTTTATAGCAAAATCGTCTCTTAGAATAAACTAATATTCAAACACAATTGAAACTTCTTTTAAATCTCAATAAAATTGGCAATGGACTTAATTCTTTATAGCAAACCAGGATGTCATCTCTGTGAAGGTTTACAAGAAAAGCTAGAGCGAGTTGAAAAGCTCGATATACAGCTAGAGGTGCGAGACATTACCACTAATGAAGATTGGTTTGCTGCCTATCGGTACGAAATTCCCGTATTGTGTCAAAAACTCCCACAAGGAGAAAAAACCCTGCCTCGCTTGTCTCCGCGCACTTCAGTATCTAGATTAGAGCAAATGCTACAGAAATTTTTGGCTATATAATCTAAAAAAAATATCCAAAATGTAGCTAAGTCAAAAAAACAAACGCTTTTATCACTAATAAAACTAATGAAGCTGCGCCAATTACTAGCAAAGATCGATCTAAAGCCAGAAGCAAATCGAGCATTAGAGCAAAATGTTACGGGAATCTGTACTAATTCTCATGCCTGTCGCCAGGGAGATTTGTTTATCGGCATACCAGGTAGCAGAGTTGACGGTGGAGAATTTTGGCAAAGTGCGATTGATGGAGGAGCGATCGCGGCAATAATTTCTCCTCAAGCTGCCGCCAAACAGCTGCCAACCTCAGAAGCTTGTGCGATCGTAACTGAAGATACTATCGCTGTAGCTAGCGCGATCGCTGCTGCTTTTTATGACTATCCCGCTCAAAAATTAAATTTGGTAGGGGTAACGGGAACCAATGGCAAAACTACTATTACTCATCTGGTCGAATATTTTTTGTTACAAGCAAAACTTTCCACAGCTTTATTTGGCACTCTTTATACTCGCTGGCAGGGATACCAACAAACGGCAGTACATACTACACCTTTTGCCGTTGAGTTACAGTCTCTCTTAGCCCAAGCCGTAGCTGCGGGTAATAAATATGCCGTGATGGAAGTCAGTTCTCATGCTCTGGATCAGGGTAGAGTAAAAGGTTGTCGTTATGAAGTTGCCGTATTTACCAACCTTACTCAAGATCACCTGGACTACCACCCAGACATGGAAGCATATTTTCAGGCTAAATCATTGCTGTTTAGTCCTGAATATTTGCAACAAAAAGCAATTATTAATTTAGATGATGCTTACGGAAGGCGTTTGCTCGATAAATTAGACAAGCAAGTTTGGAGTTATAGCGTCAACAATTCCCAAGCAGATTTATATCTAAGCGAATTAGACTATCAGCCTACTGGTGTTAGCGGTATTTTGCATACTCCAGTTGGAGAAGTACCGTTTGATTCGCCTCTGGTGGGACAATTTAATCTAGCCAATTTGCTGGCTGCTGTAGGTGCGGTGCTGCATCTGGGAGTTGACTTGCAGACGATCTCGGCAACGTTGCCCCAATTTGCAGGCGTACCAGGGAGGATGGAGAGAGTACAAATCTCTCCAGAACAAGATATTAGCGTCATTGTCGATTATGCCCACACCCCAGATAGTTTAGAAAACATGCTTAAGGCATCTCGTCCTTTTATCAGCGGCAAAATGATTTGTGTCTTTGGCTGTGGCGGCGATCGCGATCGCACCAAACGTCCTTTAATGGGGAAAATTGCCGCCCGACTAGCAGATGTTGCGGTAGTAACATCCGATAATCCCCGTACTGAAGATCCCCAAAAAATTTTAGCCGATGTGGTAGCTGGTATTCCCGATACCGCTAATTATAAAGTGGTAGGCGATCGCGCTACTGCCATTAAAAGCGCAATTACCGACGCACAACCTGGAGACGGAATCTTAATTGCAGGTAAAGGGCATGAAGACTATCAAATTTTGGGAACGGAAAAAATTCACTTTGACGACCGCGAACAGGCTAGGGAGGCGTTGAAAATACGTTTGAGCAATTAAACCGTAGGGGCGATCGGCGATCGCCACAAACGAAAATGTGATAATAAAAAAAGACAGGTAGCTCTTTGGCTGCCTGCAATATGTATATTAATTCTTGACTGGTATGACACAGACTAATAGCGAAGTTAAAGAGCTATTAGGAAAGCTAGAGCGCAAAATCGATCTGCTAGATAGAAAAGTTGACAAGAGAGTTGATGGTGTAGAAGCAGAAATTAAACTCGTCAAAAATGATTTGGGATGGCTCAAATGGATTATGGGATTTGCTTTTAGCGCAATTCTCTTGCTACTGAGTATCATCCTTACCGTTCTGTTTAAGTTGGTAAACTAGCCATATATTTTCACTTTTTACTTTTTACTTTTTACTTCTTATTACCCTTCCTCATCCGTACTGAGAATTTTGGGAACGCGAAAAAATTCCCCTTGGGGTTCTGGAGCTGCTTTGACTAAGGCTTCCTTGTCGGAAAAAGGAGCGAGCTTATCGGGGCGAGTAATGTTGCTAGTTTCAATCGCTCTAGTGGTAGGTTTTACATTCTCAGTATCCAACTCGCTCAACTGGTCGAAGTATTCTAAAATATCGTTAAGTTGAGTAGTAAACTGCTCCTCTTCTTCTTCAGTAATAGACAGTCTGGCTAAATTGGCTACTTTTTTTACTTCCTGGCGATCGATTTTCATTGGTTAATTGCTGATAGTTGGTAGTTAGTAGTTAATCTAAAGTTATGGTTTGGTAAAAAACGGTTCTACCGAACTTACTAATGAATTAGGTAGAAATTTTATTCTGTAAATAGTTTGAGACAAAAGCATACAAAATAAAGCTATCATATACTCAAAACCTTACCTAGTATGCCTTTGGCAATTATTCTCTCTAAATTTTATATCGCAGGTTCAAAAGAACCGAAAAAACTTTTGACTTTTGCATCGCGGCGCATTCCCTAGCGTCGTTTTACGACGCGGGGTCGCCGCTCCTTTTGACTTTTTACTTTTTAGAAGAACACGTCCATTTCCGATCGCCCTGTGGTTTTAAGCCAGTTTTGCGCTTCCATATAGTTATTAGGTGCGATGCGAACTGCTTGTTTCCAGTATTCTGCCGCTTTATCGTACAAAGCTTCAGCTTCATCGGTTTTTCCTGCTGCTTTGGCTTTGTCGCCCTGATGGTGATAGATTACCGCCACATTGTTTAGAGATTGAGGCATTCTAGGGTTGAGTTCGATCGATTCGTTATAAAGCTCTAAAGCCTCCTCTAGTTCGCCATTGCTGGCATGAATCAAGCCCATATTGTAAAGAATATAGCTGCGATCGTTGGGATCTTCTTCTAAAGTTAGAGCCTCTTGGTAATTTTCTAATGCCTCAGCATATTCGCCATCGGCTTGAGCCGACATACCATCTCGATAGTAAGCAAATGCTTCTTTAGCTTTTTTGTTAGTTGGCAGAGCTTTAAGAATAATGTCTGCCATAACGGTAAAAGTTTTATCTATAAAATTATCGTTTCTTTGGCTGCGGGGCATAGTTAGTTTTTTAAAATGGCTAAGATATTTTGCTGTTTAGATCCTATCGCTATTGGTACGATACAGCAGCGTTTGTTAGCTTAACTTAAACAATGGTATTAACCTATTTCACAACTCAAATCGCCAGCTTTTTGAGAAAAACGCAGATTTTCTTTGTAGTCTACAGGACAGTCAATTACCGCAGGTACATCAGCCGCCAACGCTTCTTTCAATGTGGGAACTAACTCGGCAGCAGATTCAACTCGATAACCCTTTACCCCCATACTTTCAGCAAATTTAACAAAGTCGGGATTGCCAAAATCGACAAAAGCAGGATGACCGAACTGATTGATTTGTTTCCATTCAATCAAACCGTAACCATTGTCATTGAAAATTAAAGTTACAAAAGGAGTTTTAGCTCGCAACGCTGTTTCTAATTCCTGACAATTCATCATAAAACCGCCATCTCCCGTAACCGCCACTACTTTTTTATCGGGATGGACTAATTTAGCAGCGATCGCGCCAGGAATGGCAATACCCATAGCCGCAAAGCCATTAGAAATAATGCAGGTATTGGGGCAATCACAGTGATAGTGTCTTGCCATCCACATTTTATGTGCGCCAACATCAGAAATCACAATATCTGAAGGTTCCATAACCTGACGCAAATCGTGAATGATTTTTTGCGGTTTGATGGGAAACTCTTTATCTTCTGCATACAATTCGTAATCTTCGCGAATTTGAGTGCGTAGTCTTACTGCTGAAGGGGTGGGTTTTCCCAGGCGATCGCAACGTTTGATAATATCAGTTAGCGAGTCGGAAATATCGCCAAAAACTTCGACTTCGGGAATATAGCTACTGTCGATTTCGGCTGGAGTTTCCCCAATATGGACGATGGGAATTTTGCCTTCGGGATTCCATTTTTTAGGAGAATATTCAATCAAGTCGTAACCGATGGCAATTACCAAATCCGTATCGTCAAAAGCACAGCTAATCAAATCTCGCTGCTGTAATCCTACCGTCCACAAAGACAGCGGATGAGTATAAGGAACTGCTCCTTTGCCCATAAAAGTATTGGCAACAGGGATATTTAGCTGCGTGGCAAATTCGGTCAGGGCTTCACTAGCATTAGCGCGGATCGCTCCATTACCAGCTAAAATTAAAGGATTTACCGCTTTAGAAATAGCTGCGGCAGCGGCATTGATACTACGATAGGAAGCATAAGTCTTTTCGCGATCGTCTATACGCAAAGGTTGACCTTGAACTGTCATTGCCGCAATATTTTCGGGCAGATCGATATGAACCGCCCCTGGCTTTTCAGTTTGGGCGATTTTAAAAGCTTTACGAATAATTTCTGGCGTGTTATTTGGACGAACGATTTGAGTATTCCACTTGGTAACGGGGGCGAACATTGCCACCAAATCTAAATATTGATGGGACTCTATGTGCATGCGATCGGTGCCTACCTGACCTGTAATTGCCACCAGAGGCGCGCCGTCAAGATTGGCATCTGCTACCCCAGTCATTAAGTTAGTCGCCCCAGGACCTAAAGTAGACAGACAAACTCCTGCTTTCCCCGTCAGGCGACCGTAAACATCAGCCATAAACGCCGCGCCCTGTTCGTGACGGGTGGTAATAAACTGAATTGGCGAATCGATTAGAGCTTCGAGAATGTGTAAGTTTTCTTCTCCTGGTAAACCGAAGACATACTCTACACCTTCATTCTCCAAACATCGAACTAAAATTTCTGCGGCATTGTATTCTCCCACGATCGTTCTCCCAAACTTATCCCTTTTGTTGATACCCTATACTTCTGTAGATTCTAGTCAGCATATTACAGAGTAGCAACCCAAATTTTATCGCTTCGCTCAAAGTCAAAAGTCAAAAGTTAAAAAAACTTACTTGCTACTTTTAGTCGCGATCGCCTATTTCTACTATTTCTCTACCGCCAAATATGGCTTCATCATGACGATAATATTTAAATTCGAGCAAATTGTGAAAGGGATCTTCTAAAAAAAAGGTTCGATGTTCGGTCAGTTTGTCAGGAAAACGCAGCTTTGGTTCTTCGTAAAAAGATAGCTGTTTCTCTCTGGCGCGCTCTAAAAGTTGCCGCCACTCCAATTCTGTAGGTAAAATCAAACCCAAATGACGTGGATAAATTCCTGCTTGCTCCGTCAACGGCTGTTTGGTTACGTGAGCGACAACTTGAGTGCCATAGAAATTAAAAATAACCGCATTGCGATTTTCGCGACCGACTTGACAATTCAAACCGTCTCGATAGAATTGTTTGGCTAGAGACACATCGTTAATAGGAATGGCAAGGTGAAAAATAGGTCGATCCGTCATCTTTGATAAATTCTTAATTAATTTAATCGCATATTTAATTCTAGATAATTCATGCTGTTCTCTTTGAGAAATTGTCTTGAAATCACGATTTAGATGGGTAAAATACGAAGAGCCATTTAGTAATTTAACGGAAAATATACATGAAGCAACGTGGAGTAGCGGTTTGGTTTACTGGATTTAGTGGTGCGGGTAAAACCACTATTGCCACAGCCCTTACTGAAAAACTAAAATCTCAGAACTATCAAATTGAAGTTTTAGATGGGGATGAAATTCGGGAAAATCTGACTAAAGGATTGGGGTTTTCTAAAGAAGATCGAGATACTAATATTCGTCGTATTGGTTATGTGGCTAAGCTACTGGCTCGTAATGGAGTAATTGTGCTGGTTCCTGTAATTTCGCCTTACAGAGCGATTAGAGACGAAATGAGAAAGCAAATTGGTAATTTTGTCGAGGTATTTGTTAATGCTCCCATTGAAGAATGCGAAAAAAGAGATGTCAAAGGACTTTATAAAAAAGTACGTGCGGGACAAATCAAGCAGTTTACTGGAATTGATGACCCTTACGAACCGCCAACTAATCCTGAAGTTGAATGCCGAACCGATCTAGAAGATTTGTCAGAGAGCGTTGATAAAATTTACGGTAAACTACAGGAGATGGGTTATATTGCCTAAGTTATAAAACCCAAACAGAACGTTTGATTAACTAATGAGGTAATGGCGGTGGCAACAAATTAAAGCGATCGAAGTCTACGCTATTACCTCAAATTTTCAACTAGCTGCTAATCTGTATGAGCCAATTGTCTACTTCGTCTCGTCAAATTCTCAGTCTGAGCGATCGACGGGATCGACTTTATGGAGAGGTGATTCAAGCGATCCCTCCCAAACAGGTTTATTGGTTTAGACCGCTTTTTTTAGTTGAGGACGTTTGTAATCAAACCAGTTCCCTTGACTGCAATCTTATCGATCTACGCCAAAGTTCCGATTTGATTTTGCCCCAGAATTGGTTCGATCGCCGTCTCGACACGGAGATAATTCCTCTATTAGCCAAACTTTATAGCCATAATTGTTCCCCTGCCGAATCTATAAGTCATAACTATTTATACAGTTTTGTAAGATCTCTCTGGCAAACAAACCGAGAAGCATTTGACTACGAGTAATTTTGAATGTAGTTTATTTCAAGTTTGTTATTAATCGTTAGCTCGATTACCGATCGAGTTTTTTACTTTTATTATTTATATTCTCTTCATCGAACGGTCGTAATAAAGAGTAAACCTGATTATTATGACCGCCTGATGACTTCGTTTAAAAATACAATTAATTTAAACTAAATTTTTGTAATTGGGGATACAGCATGTTTTTGGCGATCGAGCATAATTTTAAGTGCAATCGCGGAGCAAGCAATTTTGGTTTAAATATTAAAGCAAATATTTAAGTATTTGCCACAATATTACAATTGGAAAAAACTGGCTATAAAAGTAAAGTGATTTTCAATTTAATGCGTTTGAGCCAAAAAATATATATCTACTGGGGTATTTTTAAATTGTTTTTAACGTTCTAAAATCTATCAACAGTAGACAATAAAGAGATTACATCTAGATTTAAAGACAACTTCACGTTTAAATCAAGTTTTTGTAAAAAACTGGTGCTATTGGTAAATATACGTTATATTACAATATGTTTTTCTATTAAATAAACTTCGATTTTTAAGTATTATCTAGGGCGACCGAGTAAAAAAAATTATGAACAGCACACAACTACAAACCGAATTTGTTACTTTTCAACCGCAAGGATATCTTAGTGCGGCAAACGCTGAAGAACTGTCAAACGAGCTGACAGTTGCTATTAAAACTTCTTCAAACTCGCCTATTTTGATTGACATGAGTGAAGTAGAATTTATGGATAGCGCAGCATTGGTAGTGTTGATTAAAGCTTTTCGCTGGTGTCAAAACTCGGGCAGAAAACTATCTGTTTGTTCTGTCGCTCCTTCAGTAAAGATGATCTTCGAGCTAACTCAGCTAGATAAGCTCATTGAGATTTTTGAAAACCGTAGCAGTTTTGAAGCAGCAAGGAATTAAGCCTGGTTATTTAGCCCCAAAACAAAAGCTTCGTAAAGATATCATAGAACCCATAACTATTCTCGCTGCAAATTACAAGCAACCTTAGCTATAGTAAGAAAATTAGAAGTGTTGCTCGTATATCGATATTGCAGGAGAAACTTATTTTGACCCTTGCCTCTAATATTTTCACCGACAAAAATTCAGGAGATACTTCGTCACCTTCTAAAAATGGTAGCGAAATAGTTTTGGGAGCAGACATAACCAAACCAGCACGCTATTTGGGTAACGAACTAGGAGCAAAACACAAACCCTGGAACGATGCTGAAGTACGCTGGGTTTTAACCTATCCCGAAATATATGAAGTTGGTGCGTCAAATTTAGGGCATATCATTCTTTACAATATTATCAACGCGCAACCCCAGCAATTGTGCGATCGCACCTATCTACCAGCACCAGACTTAGCTGCTAAGTTGCGAGGGACAGATACGCCTTTATTCGCTCTAGAATCAAAACGCTCCCTACAAGACTTCGATATTTTGGGCTTTAGCCTCAGCTACGAACTAGGGGCGACAAATATTTTAGAAATGCTCGATCTGGCTAAGATTCCTCTAACTTGGAAAGAAAGAGCAACGGGAGATTATCCGTTAATTTTTGCAGGAGGACAAACCGCTACTTCTAACCCCGAACCCTATGCCGAGTTTTTTGACTTTATCGCTTTGGGGGACGGAGAAGAATTACTGCCAGAAATTGGCTTGGTAATAAGAGAAGGTAAAGCCGCAGGCTTGAGTAAGGAAGATTTGTTATTAGATCTCGCTCAAGTACCAGGAGTTTACGTTCCCAGGTTTTACGAAATGGCGGCGGATGGTTCTGTCTATCCCTCTCGTCCAGAAATTCCACCCAGAATTCTTCGCCGAGTAGCTACACCGATCCCGGCATATTCTATCGGTTTAGTTCCCTACATCCAAACCGTACACGATCGCCTGACGGTAGAAATTAGAAGAGGCTGTACTCGCGGCTGTCGTTTTTGTCAGCCTGGGATGCTAACCCGTCCCGCAACTGATGTAGAACCAGAACAGGTAGTAGAGGCAATTGAAACGGGAATGCGGGCGACGGGATATAATGAGTTTTCTTTGCTTTCTCTTAGCTGTTCCGACTACTTGGCTTTACCAGCAGTCGGTATGGAAATTAAAAACCGCTTGCAGTCAGAAAATATTTCTCTTTCCCTACCAAGTCAGCGAGTCGATCGCTTTGATGAAAATATTGCCAATATTATTGGCGGCTTGCGGCAGTCGGGCTTAACTTTTGCTCCCGAAGCAGGAACGCAGCGGATGCGGGATGTAGTCAATAAAGGCTTAACTAATGAAGAACTTCTTAGAGGTGTTAAAACTGCCGTCGAACAGGGTTGGAATAAAGTCAAACTCTACTTTATGATCGGTTTACCAGGAGAAACAGATGTCGATGTTATCGGTATTGCCGATACAGTCCGTTGGCTGCGTCGCGAGTGCGCTCAGTTAGGCAAAAAACGCCTCAACTTTAACATCACCATCTCCAATTTTACCCCCAAACCCCATACTCCGTTTCAATGGCATTCGGTTTCTACTAGCGAATTTAAGCGCAAGCAAGAATTACTGCGCCGCGAATTTAGACGCATTAAAGGCACTAAGGTAAACTATACCGACGTTCGCATCTCGGCAATGGAAGATTTTGTCGGTCGGGGCGATCGCCGCCTGTCGGCTGTAGTGCGTCGCGCTTGGGAATTAGGGGCGGGGATGGATTCCTGGTGGGAAAATTTAGATAAAGCCTATGCAGCTTGGGAACAAGCGATCGCCGAATCGGATTTAACCTGGAAATACCGTCAGGTAGAAAACGGCGAGTGGAATTTGTTTGCAGCCAATGCAGAAGAAAAAGAGGCAGCACCTCAAGATGCTACTAATGCACCCTTACCCTGGGATCATTTAAATACGGGGATCGATAAACAATGGCTCAAAGAAGATTTAAATCGCGCCTTAGAAGCTGCTACCGTTCCCGACTGCGCCTTTGAAGGCTGTTCTCACTGTGGCGTTTGCGGTACCGATTTCGGACACAATATCGTCGTTCCTCCCTTACCCATACCCGAGTTTAAAGGGCATTTTCAACCAAACAAAAACCGCGAACAGAGAATTCGAGTCTGGTTTGGCAAACAAGGAGAGATGGCGTTAGTTAGCCATCTAGATTTAGTGCGTCTGTTCGATCGCGCCATACGTCGGGCAGCTTTACCTATTTCCTTTACTGGAGGCTATCATCCAGGACCGAGAATTTCAATCGCCAATGCTCTCTCTTTAGGTATTACCAGCAGTGGGGAAGTTGTCGATTTTGAACTGACAGAAGATTTAGAACTGGAAGAATTTCGCAGTCGCCTAGAGGCACAGCTACCCGATAATATTCCTATCTATGCAGTAGAAGAAATAGATCTTAAATCCAAAGCAGCAACTCAGCTAATAGCTAAAGCCGAATACCTTATTACTGTAGAGACAGAGGAAGACATTAGCAAAGATACTTGGCAGCAGTGGATTGCCGAGGTAAACAATAGCCAAGAGGTGATTTGGGAAAAAATTACCAAATCGGGAAAAAAACAGCAGGTTAATTTGTGCGATCGCCTGTTTGCTCTCAGTCTCGAATCGAATGATGCTAATACTGCGGTGTTGCGTTTTACTGGTAGCTGTGGCAACGATGGAACCAACTTAGTTCCCGATAATCTGGTGTATATGCTCGAACGAGTTACCCAAAGAGAATTTCAACTATTGAGAGTTCATCGCCAGCAATTAATCTTAAACTACTAGAATTTATTCAGACACGATTTAAGTAGGTTCAATAAACAATGGTCAAAACAGCTTCAACCATGTTGCCTTTAGGCACTAAAGCACCAGATTTTCAATTAAAAGATGTAATTTCTGGTCAACAAATTTCTTTAGATACCTTTGCCGATAATGAAGCATTGTTGGTAATGTTTATCTGTCAGCATTGTCCTTTTGTCAAACACGTAAAAGAAGAATTAGCCAAGATTGGTAAAGATTACGCCGAGCGCCCTTTGGGTATTGTGGCAATTAGTGCTAACGATGTTGAGAACCACCCCGATGATTCTCCCGAACATCTGCTTAAAATGGCAAAAGAATTAGATTTTAACTTTCCCTTTTGCTACGACGAAACTCAGGAAGTAGCTAAAACCTATACTGCTGCCTGTACCCCCGATTTCTTTCTCTTCGATCGCGATAAAAAACTAGTCTATCGCGGACAGCTAGATGATAGTCGCCCTAGTACCGATATACCAGTGACGGGTAAAGATTTACGCGGCGCGATCGAGGCAGTTTTAGCAGGTAAGGAAGTAGATTCCGATCAGATGCCCAGTTTGGGATGCAACATCAAGTGGAAACCAGGTAACGAACCCGATTATTTTGGCTAGGTTTGCCTCAAGCTTTTGAAGTGTAGATAGGTCAGTTGGGTTAAGCGATAGCATAACTTAACTTCAGGCAAGAATGTATGCCTTAAATTTCTTGTCTGGATGGGCTAATGTATTAAACTGAGGTAGAAATTGACAATCAAACAACTTCGCTTTTAAGAGAGCAGGAGGTAGAGAGTGAAACCAAACCCCGTTATCTGGTTTGAAATTTACGTGCAGGATATAAAGCGAGCGAAGCGTTTTTACGAGAATGTATTTCAGGTGCAATTGGAGAAACTTGAAAACGCCGATGAGATGTGGGGCTTTCCTATGAATATGGATTCGGCAGGGGCTTCGGGAGCGTTAGTTAAAATGGAGGGCATTAAATCTGGTGGCAGCGGCACTTTACCGTATTTTTATTGCGATGATGTTGCTGTAGAGTTAGAGCGTGTCGAACCAGCGGGCGGGCAAATCTACAAACCAAAAAGCTCAATCGGTGAATACGGCTTCATTGCTTTAATCTTAGATACAGAAGGGAATACAATTGGTCTTCATATGTCTCCCAAACAAATGTAGTAAAGCTCGATAACATCTTCAGTCTTATTATTATTCATTCGGGGCAATCTTGATTGGGGCGTTTAGGCAATGTTCTCTACAAGCAGAGGTAAATGATAAAAGGTGGGAAATAAAAGCCCAATTCTTCGTTCCTTTTCTTCTCACTCTTTCGTCTTTTCCTCTGAATTTTAATTGAGCAAGTTGGCAAAGAATTCGAGTAGCTTGAGAAAAAACAGTTGAAGGGTTTATAGAATTAGCTGAGCGCTCCGATGAAATGCCAGATTTTGTAATAGAGTCAGTAGCAGAATTAGAAAAGATCTTAGAATGAGCGATCTTTCAGTTTTCCAAATGTGGCAAATGATAGATTAAGAACAATAAGAAAAGATAATTCTTAAGATTGAGGCTTTGATGATGAAGCTTTCTCAAATTCGCTCCTTTGTCACAGTTGCCAGATGCGGCAAATTTAGTCAGGCTGCTGAAGAATTACAGCTAGCACAGCCTACCGTCAGTCATGCCATCGCTACTTTAGAAGACGAATTGGGCATACAGCTGTTATTTCGCGGTAGCAAAGGTGTCCGACTTACCCCCGCAGGAGAAAGTATATTAGTTCGTTGCGATCGCATTTTAGAGACTCTGACAGAAATACAGCAAGAGGCAGAGCGTCATAAAACTCTAGAGAGAGGCAAGATTAGAATCTCTACCTTTCGGGGTGCGGCGGCTCAGTTGTTACCTAAAATCAGAGCGGATTTTAAAGCTAATTATCCTCAAATCGAGGTCAAAATTGTCGAAGAAGCAGACTGTCCCCAAGTAGAAAATGCTATTCGTGAAGGTAAAGCAGATCTAGGTTTTACTACTTTGCCTATTCCCGAAGATATGGAAGCAGTGGAAATAGTGTGCGATCGCTACGTATTGTTATTACCCCCCAACTCACAGTTGAAGCAGACAAAAAAGCTAACCTGGCAACAGCTAAATTCTATACCAATCATTTCTTATCCCGATCGCAATAGCTGTTTTATTGCGATCGCTGAGTATTTTCAAAATGCTGGCTATCAGTTTCAACCCTGCGAACAGGTAAAAGAAAGCGATACGATCGTTAAGCTAGTAGCCGCAGGTGAAGGAGCGGCAATTTTACCTGAGCTTTCGGTTTTCCATCTTCCTGAAGGAGTAAAGGTTTGTCAGTTACCCCAACCATTAGAACGTACTGTTGTCGCTGCCACTCTAACTAACTGCAATCTTTCTTACGCAGTTTGGGCTTGGCTAGATTTTCTCAAACAGCACAATCTATAGCAAAAGTTAAAAGTTAAAAGTTTGGGACGAACAATACTAAAAACAGGGATTTATCCTAAGTACGGATAATTACTTTACTGCGCTTTTCAGTTGAATAGAACCTATTACTCATTACTCATTACTCATTTATTCGCTCGCCTTTGCGGTAGGTAAATTAAATCCACAATTTGGTTGGGACAATAGGTGCAATATCTTCGTTTTTACCGCCTACCTGAAATGTTTGCAATAGCCAGAGAGTGGCACCATGCTGTAAGAAAATTTCTGCTAGTCGGTCGTTAGCCAGACGGGGTAAGAGCGATCGCCAGCTAGTAGAAGCATTGATAATGGTAGTAATAGGGCGGTCTTCCAAACGAGTTCCGATTAGTGATTGAGTCGAATCTACCCAATCTGAGCGAACCTGCCAGGGAATTAACTTATTTCTCAAACTTTGATTGAAAGCAAATAATCTCTCTAAGCGTAGAGTTTGAGGATCTTGGGGATTAGCTTTTATCCAGTCTTGGATTTGAGCATTGCGCTCTATTTCCGACATCGTCATATTAATTGCCTGATGGAGTGCTTGAAAAGAATCTTGAACACAGGAGTTTGCCATGCCTACAAAGGTGGCACCAGTGCCGTCTCCCGTACGGTAACGCGCCATCATTTTATCTAGCTGATAGACTAAGGCATTGAGCGGGAAGCGGCGCAAACCGCCAAAGTTGTATTCGTCTAAAATGTCCAGCTTGACAATAATATCGGTTATCGGGCGGGTTCCCAACCAGCCAAACTGGCGATCGCCCATGTAGTTAGTCCAGTCTAAATTACCTGCAATAATTCCTGCTGTATTTTGGGTATAAACCTGGCTATAAGTAATTTTAAAAGTAAGTTCCCGACTAAAAGGATCGCGTACTACTCTTGCCAAACCAAAGGCAAAATGACCGAAAAAAATGCCTAACGGAGCAAATTCTTTTTTGTTGCCGCCTATTCCCCCAAAAGTATGCAAAACTAATAAGCGATCGCCTTCTTGATAGGAAGAGATTAGTTTTTCTGGGTCGAGGTTTTGGGGATTGAGTAAAATAGAGTCGATCTGACCCTGCTTGTTTTTGGCTCCCTGCCAGTAGCAATCGCGAATATAGCTAAAGCTGCGGCGACGACCCGTAATAATTTTTTGTGGCTGAAGTTGAAATAAAGCGCGAGGCGCGATCGCCCTTACGGTAAACATTCCCTCTGCATTTTTTGCGCCGTAGATGTACCACCCACTGGCATTTGATGACGAGCGTTCGATTTTATTAGTAGTGGCGGGTAATACCCCTCGGCGGTCGGCAATTACTTGCGGTAGATAAATAGTTTCTTCTCTGCCGTCAAACTGCTTAGAAGCGCGATTGTAATGACGTACTTGATACAGATCTGGCTCTACTGCCTCTCCAATACTTACCAGCGCGAAGAATTTACCAGTAATGACAATTGGTTCGCGGCTAATATATAAACTGGTAATTGTTGCTTCTCTATTTACCTCTACCGCTTGACCCAAAGAAACCATTACGTCATCATTCGGTCTGGCACCTGCTAGAGACTCTAAAGGCTGTACCTGTCGCCAATGGTTTAAGCGTGTAGGATGAACTATCCCCTGAGCGATACTTTCATAAGCCTGTTCGGAAAAATCGATCCCAACTTTGACCTGATTGACGTAAGCTTGAAGATCTGGGCGATCGCTCCAACGCAAGTATACCGTTTGTCCGATTAAATCTCGATCGGAATTTGGTGCGTGGTGGACTTCAAAATAAACTCCTTTAACTTTGGAACGTTCTTCAACCTGGGGTAAAATCAATCGACCGAGCCAGTTGCCTACTGGCAAATAATTAGCAGAAATAGTTGGCTCTATAGGATAGTAACTGGGATGGTTAAAAGCAGCTTGAAGATAACGTTCGTAATTACTGGTAACTTGAGGTTTATTGGGAGCAAGCTCGGGAACCGCCGCAGGAAAAGGTTCTTTGCCATCTTTGCGAGTTAAAATGCGAGTAACAATATCTAAAGTTTGCTCCAAATGGTTGCGTCCATCGAGTAGTATTGCCTCTTCATCTAAAGGTCCATTTTTAGAATCGTGTCCTACATCTCCCAAAGAAATAAAGCTAATTTCACCCCGACTCTTGGCAAGATTCCAATTCGACCAGGAAAACAACGACCATCTTTGCGGAAATAAATAGGGAGTTAGACGAGCTACCCGATCCTTTTTACCTGCCAAATAATATAAATGCTCTAACCTAACTACCTCAGTGTTACCGCTAATTACCCCTGCCAGACAAATTACCTCTATAGGTGCAGCTAGAACCTTTTTAAGATAGGGAACCGAGCCTAAAGATATTTGCCCACCGCCACTATAGCCAATTAAAGTTACTAAAACACCGCTTCCTGGTTTATAGCCGCGAGACAGCAAACTCTCGATTATTACCTCTGCCGCACCGCGATTGTAGATAGGACCATAGCGACGATCTACCGATACTGCTACTTGAAACATATTGCGGAGCAAAATTAGTACTTCCAGCCTGGCAATACTCTCAATTTTTCGCCAAATAGCTGCTAGAGGTCTGCCAATAGTTAGAGGAAGATTATTAACCGAATAGGGAATGATATCGCGGATTAATAGGCGATCGCTCGGTAAAGATTCCTGTAAGCGTTCCAGAAATTTTTCGACTCTAAAAGAGTAATCAAAAGAACTTTTGCCAATTCCATCCAAATAGACGACGTAGTGATTAATTTTGTTAGATATTGGCTTGAATTCAATAGTACTGGCACTGTCAGTAGATATTTCTGGTAGAGGTAAATCTCTCTCTTCGCCGTACCATCCCGCCCACCAGCCCAAAGCTTCAAAAGGAGCTAGCAACCCTGCTATAGTCATCGAAATTAAAATAATTCTACCGACATCAAATAACAGCTTGAATAACTCGCCTTGAAGCAGCAAATACCATTGTCGCCACCAAGCATTAGCAGGAGACAGAAAGGCAATCAAAGCTAGAGCCAGGATGACAAATGCCGAACGTCTTATTAATTGTCTGCTCACGACTCTTCTTCTCCCAAAAGATTGGGGATATCAGAACTAGCAGGAGGAATTGGTAAGCCACTGTATAACATTTGTTCTAATTGACTGGGATCGGTAACTAATTTTACCCCCGCGAACCAGTTAACTAGCTTATTGGTAACAGAAGCGATCGCCCTGCCAAAAATACGCTGTGAAAGTTGTAAGACTAGCCAGCCACCGAGACAGCATTCAAACGCATCCCAGATTCCCAACGGAGATATCGCACCAATACCTCTAGCGATCGCCAGTAAAGTCCAGATCGACAGCACGATTAAGATTGGCATCCCAAAATAGGGAATAACCATTAAAAAGCCAAATAATAAGGGAGCATAGCTAAATCCCAGAGTTTTAATCACCTCAAGCAGCGGAATTGAAACTTTATATAGCCAGTTAGCAACCAACCAGGTACTCAACACCCAAAAATTATAGTTAAACAAAAACAAGACGGCGGCGATCGCCACTGATAGCAAAAATCTTAACGGACGCACCTGATTGACAAACAGCATCACGCTTTGTCCGATAGATTGGGATAAACCCGCTAATAAAACCACTAAAATGCTGGCTATTAAACTTAAAGGTAGCTGATGAATCTCGCCAAAAGTATCGGTATTTAACGTTAATACACCAGAGACTAAACTCCAGAAGCGATCTATTGCTGTCTCAGTGTTAACTGTTATCAGAAGCATTTTAAGTCTTGTTGCTAATTTTTTCCTAATTTAAACTGCAAATGAGCAGAAGACAAAAAATTTTATTTTTTTCGGCTATAAAGTTTTTTAAGATAAAACGCAAAGCTAGATTCAAAATATTACTATATGAGCGTTCGCGCCTTGTATCGGGCTGCCAAAGTAGCAAATGCCCCTTCGCCTTATGACACTATTCACCTCAAAGTATTTTATCCTGCTCGCCTATCGGGTAAGGAAAGTCAGCAAAATTTTGGTATCGTTCCTGCTAATAAAGATCGCTCTCCTTTTAAAATTGTTATCTTCTTCAACGGTGTCAACTGCGGCGCGGAACGATATCAATGGCTAGCGGTAAAATTGGCAGAACGCGGGCTAGTAGTAGTTACCTTTAACTGGATTGCCGAAAATCTACCTGGAAGAATCGCTATTACTCCTGGTGTCGAGGTTAAAGCTTGGACTCCCGATGTCTATGGCACTATTCCTTCAGCTTCAGCTTTGCCTACGCTATTACAAGTTCTAGAAGATTTACAATCTGAAGGCGTTTTAGCTGGCTTGCTAGATTTAGAACGAATTGTTCTCGGAGGGCATTCTGCTGGCGGTAGAATAGCAATGGAAAATACCAATCCGCAATTTTTTCCGCAAGTTGTAGCCGCTTTTGCCTACGGCGCACATACAGCTGCAGCAGTACAGGCGGGATACGTACCAGGAACAATTTTGCCCCTACCCGACTCTTTACCGCTAATGCTAATGGGAGGGACTAATGATGGAGTTATCGCTCAAAGCAGCAATATCTACGGAGTTACCTGGGAACGAGCCACAACTCCTATAGAGCGCACTTTTAATGAAGCGATCGCAGGTGGTAGAAACGATAGCTACTTACTACTTTTAAAAGAAGCCAATCATTTTGCCATTACTCATCCTTTTGATGCTAATACGGGTACTACCTTTCTCGATTTTCCTACAGCGCGATCTCAAGAAGACATCAGAAATTTAATGGCAGAAACTATCGGTTTATTTATCGATGCTCATGTTCGCTCTCAAACACAGGCAATAACGGCACTGAACCAACTGTTAAAATCGAGTCATCCTGCGATCGCTCGTATAGAAAGGAAATAGTTAAGGTTTTGCAGTTTCTATTTGTCGTTTTGGAAGATGCGATCGCGCACATTAACAAGAGTCTGGGGAAAGTCGCCAATTAAACCATCTACACCCAGGCGAATTAATTTTTCCGCTTCTGCTTCTGGAGTTTGCAGCATTCCATCGAGGTTCAGGCTTAAATAGGGTTCTTCGTTTCGTAAAGTATAAATGTTGACTTTTAAACTAGCCCGATGAGCCAGATCGATTAGGGGAAAGACTTCTCCTGTTAGTTTAAAGGTGATTTTGTTATTGCTATTAACCGATCTGTTTAAATCTCTACGTAACAAAACTATATTTTTATCGGGATTAATTGCCTCAGCATAGGTAGATACAAATTGATAAAATTCGGGCGACGATAGTAAGTTGCTGTAATTATAGTTATTCGTTGTATTGCGATTACGCTCCGCGTACCGCCAAGGGCGATCGATAAGCTCGATTAAGTCACCATAAATTGAACGTAAATCTGCTTCGGTCAAATTAGAATCACCTAAATTAACTATTAAATCGTAAGGTAAAGAAAAATTAGGATAATTGTTTTGAATAGTTGCCCCTACAAGCTGATGCAAAGCAAGATCGATCCCTGCATCAGGCATAATTTCATTTTTCAAACGGATTAAAGGCGTGATTTCAAAAGCTTGAATGATGTTTTGTTCTCGCTTGGTAAAGTTTGATTCAACTAAAACTTTTACTACGGCTTCTTCTACATTTAAACCAATACTGTTGAAATAGCTATTGTGTTTGAGTTCGTGAACGATACCAACTGCTTTGCCCGTATTAGCCTGAAAATCTTTTACCAGTTCGATAACTTCAGCCAGAGTAGGAATTTCCCAAAGATTGTCAAACTCTTTGCTGCGTTCTACAACTGGCTGTCTGGCACGTAGAGTTTTAATATCTTCTAGGGTAAAGTCTTCGGCAAAAAAGCCCGTAACTTTCTTGCCATCAATGATTTTGGTAGTGTAGCAATTACTATATTCAGGATGGTCACAAATATTAGTAGTATTATCTAACAACGGTTCGTGACGGATAATTGGTATCCCGTCTTTAGTCATCACCACATCGGTTTCAATAAAATTCGCACCTTGTTCTAAGGCAAGTCGAAAACTAGCTAGAGTATGTTCGGGACGCAAGCCGCTAGCACCCCGATGAGCGATGATAATTGGTTTTTGCCTGTTGAGAGTGTTCAATCGATCTCTTTAAGAATGATTGTTTATCCGCATTGCCAAAAAAAAGCAACCTGTTCTTTATGTTCTGGACATTGAACGATGTAACCCGTACCGCCATCACCCCAAAGAAAAGGTACATTGTCATCCGAAGCAAATTCAAAGATAAAACTATTCATAGCGCGATCGCAAGTTGGACAGTTAGGATATTCAATATCTTGTCATTTATAACAACCGAGAAGTGCTGTAATTAGTTATAAATCCTGAATCAAAGCGATCGAGGCGATCGCATCTCTTGATGAGTTTGAGACAATGATAATGAAGATGACTCAATCGTTTGTGAAACCATGCCAACACTAGAAGAAATTAAACAAATGATCTTTCAGTTACCTATACAAGAACAAATAATACTGATGGAAGATTTGGAAGAAAAACTAGAAACCTTACATATGATGCAACTCGCAGAAACGAGTTTTACAGAATGGAATGATGATGAAGAAGATATCTATGATGTCTAAGCCTCAACCTGGAGAAATATGGCTAGTAAGATTTCCTTTTAGCGATCTAACTTCTGCTAAACTAAGACCAGCACTCATCCTAGCGGTTCATCGAGAAGAAGTAATCATTTTGGGTATATTTTCCAAAATTCCTGCTGGCGACTTGCAAAATAGCTGGATTTTGATTCGAGATAGCGATGCTCATTTTTCACAGAAAGGTTTAAAGAAAACATCTTTGATTAGAGCCGATAAGATAGCTACAGTTAGTACATCAGTATTTCAGAGAAAATTAGGCAATTTAGCGGCAGATTGGTCAGTCGAAGTACAAAAAGCTTTGAAAATAGCTTTAAATTTGGCAGATGTTTAAACAACCCCTCAATTGATGACTGCAATCTAATTTAAAGCAAGCTAAATAATTAATTGGGAAACTAAAAATAGCCTACCAGCTAACAATGGTAGTAATTAAAGTTACGATCGCATTCTCTACAATTTCAAGCTTTTAAAGCGGCTGAGAAGTGCTGTAATTAATAGGAATCTCGAATTAGAGCGATTGCCTGTTTTTTGATAACATTCTCTCTAACCATATTGTTAAATTCATCGCGATCGTAAGCACCGCCGAAAGCTTCATAAGCAGCCTCATCTAAAGCATCTTCATAAGCTTCGTCGAGCATTTCAAGTATTTCATTAGTTGAAGCATAATAACCGCCAAAGCGCCGCCTTTTATTAGTTTTTTTGATATATTTAAGCGAATTTTTTATCGATCGCTCCCAAGAAATAGTGCTTCTATCTTCAGCATTTTGTTTAATTAAATGAATCAACAAGACAACCAAATAACTGTAAATTTTATTTAACTTGTCATCTTTGGACATCTCTTCTAATTCGTCGATAATTGCCAGCGCACCCTGATAATCTTTGGCTTCAATTTTGGCTCTAAGCTCTTGTAATTCGTACATTTACCTGACAAAGCTTGGTTTTACTTCTATCTTACTTGCGATCGCTAAGTGGAATGTTATTGAATTGGCGCGATCGCATAAAAAAAGGCGAGCCAAAATACTCGCCTTATTAATTTAAGAATGAATTAGTCGTCTAAGTTTAGGTTTATCTACACAGCAAATATTTTGACTAATTTGCTAAGAAAATTAACTACATACCAAGAGCGTTAAACTGTGCTTCGGCAATATGAACCTGATCGATATAGCCATCGATACCAGGAACTTGTTGTCCGTAAGATTCAAATCCCTGACCGACAGCGTTATCTAAATACTCGCTACCAGCACCCTGATAGTATACGGGAACGGGACGAGTTGTATGAGTACCCCAACCGTATTTTTCGTTAGGATCGGAACCCCAATAGTGACCAGAAGCTTGAGGATCTTCATTGTCTACTTTTGCTAGTTCGCCGTCATCATTAGTTTCTAGCAGAGGATCTCCATTGTCATCAACTCCTGTAGTCAAAGCTTCTGCGCCTTTAGTGCGAAGTAATTCGGGGAAGTCTTCATTGAGAGTAAAATAGTGGTCGTGATCGGCAGTAACGATAAGTAAGTTTTCTTCGTAGCCACCGTTGTTTTCAATCCAATCTTGAACTGCGCCAACAGATTCGGCAAAGTCTAACGTAGTACCTAGCATATTGTCGAGGTTGTTATCGTGAGCCGACCAGTCAATGTCTCCCCCTTCAATAGTGACCCAGAAACCTTGGTCGTCATCACCCAGAACATCTAATGAAGCTTGAGTTAGTTCTTTTAATGTGGGGTTCTCGTCTTTTTCTGTAGCGATGAACTCTTCTACAGTCTCACCTTCTTCCAAAGGACGTTCGGCATCGGTACGACTGGTCAAACCAGTGTTGCTGTAGTCACCATTAGCAGTACTCCAGGGCAAGTTACCGCTTTGACCTCTAGCACCATACAAACCAAATAGACGTTCGCTGTTATCGGGATCGATCTCAGCCGCAGTTTCTAGTAAGGTCTGACCTGCATTAGGTCCTCTTTCGAGGAAAGTATAAACGTCGTCATATTCACCATTGACTAGCTCATTGTAGCCGTCTTCGCTGATGTAGTTAAACTCGGTTTCGGCTGCGGGATGTCCGCCACCTAAAACTACGGCAGGTTGAGTTTCTTCGACAATTTGACGGAAGATATTGTCAGTGTCGGGAATGGGATGACCGAATTCGTCTACTTCGGCAGGAATGGGATTGCCATCTTTATCTAAAACTGGATCGCCATTTTGCGCTACTTCTACGACGCTATCATCGTGATATTTATTGCGATCGTTGACGTGAGCGGCAGCAGCAGCAGGAGTGGCGTGGCTAAAAGGTACAGAACTGACAATACCAAAGGATTTACCTTCAGCTTCAGCACGTTCTCCTAAAGTTTCGACAGTTTCTTCAAAAACATCGACTCCAATCGCGCCAGAATAAGTTTTTTCACCTGTGTATAAAGTGGTGGCAGTGTTGGCTGAATCGGGATAGAGATTTTTAATATACTCTGGATCTGCGCCCTGTTCCCAAGGATATGCCCCGCCGAGATCTAGATCGTAAATGGGCAGATTGCCACCCAAAGGATCGCCGTTAGCGTCTAAAATTGGGTTTTCATTAAATCCTAGTTCGGGGTCGTATGTGGCTTCGAGTGGATTACCATCAGCATCTACTTCACCGTTGATGCGTTCGCGAATTGCAGGAGAGAAACCTTCGACAATTGCCGCATCGCTACTAAATTCAAAGCCTTCTCTTAGTTCCGATTCACCAGTTACATGGTCGAAAGTGTCGCCTTCTAAAGCAGAATTATCTTTACTACCGTCAATATAAGTGGTGGTAGTAGTTGCCAGTCCATATTTTTCTAGTTCTTGGAAACTCAAGCCGCTTCCAGTACCTTCTGTATAAAAGTCCTTTAAAGCAGTACCTTCATCGCCTTCATTAATTAGTTTCTGAATTGCTGCAGCACGAGCCATTTCCCAGCCCATACCATCGCCAATCATAATGATGACATTTTTAGCTTTGGGCGCATCCTTTTCTTCAATAGGTATTACCGAAGCATCAATGCGAGTATCACCAACGTCAGCACCACTAAGATTGGATAATTCTAAAGCTTCAGCAAATTCAGGAGCTAGTAATAAATCTGCTTCAGCAATTTTTAAATCTTTAGGAGTAGCAGATACTTTTCCTGGCGCGCCAACATCAAACAAGATCTCTAGTCCTAGAGAATCTTCCAAAGTATCGGCAACAAAAAAGCCACTGGCAGTTTCTGAAACTCTTGCAGGATCGTAGCCAATTGAAAAATTTCCCAGAGTTATTTCACCCTCATTTAAAGCAAAGGAGACAGTGCCAGAATGTTCGATCGCACCGCCAACTGGTGCAAAAGGTATTTCAAAACTAAAGTCAGTTTCTTCTGTAATAGGAAAACCAACTTGAAATTTATCGGAAAAAGGCTCGCCTTCGCTCTTTGCACCTGTAAAACTTAATCCTGCTGCTGATTCTAGTAAAGGTAAATCGAGAAATACACTAGTAGTTCCAGAGTCGATTGCAAAATTATTCGTAGTCATGGGATTTTCTCCAATTCTTGAATCTATGTTTAATGGCTTGTTTAAGTCGATAAGAATTACTTCGTTGTTGTCGATATCGCCTTCTCTGCCCATCGAGAAAGGATAGTTATTGTCATTGGCGACTAAGATGGTGTCTTCGTCTACTACCACTACGTCTTCGATAGTTACGAAGGGGAAAGAAAAAGAAGTTTTGCCGTCTTCGTTAAGGTCGTTAGGATCGGCAATATTTAGCAAATCGACAACTTCTTCTTTAGCAACAAAACCGTTTTCGTCTACCTTAGAAAAATCGATTTTGAAGATTTTTTTGAATTCGGCTTCTTCACCTTCGTTGTTGTCCCGTTCGATAACTAAAAACTCGTTTTCGTTGATGGGAGTAAAGTCGCCAATGGGGTGAGAGTCTTCGGTAGGGTAGTAGCCAACTAACTCATCGCTGTACTCGCTGCGTTCGGGATCGAATTTATAGATGCGTAAAGCATTGTCGGGATCGCCCAATACTGGACCTTCGAGCAAAGGATAGAGTGTAGTATTATCGGGACTAAACGCCATACCCTCAAAGCCTTGAGAGCGATTCAAGTTGGCTAACTGTTCTTCGCCCAATGTAGGATTTTGGGGAGATTTAACCAAGTCAGCAACTACCGCATCTCTAACTTTGTCTCCAGTACCAGGAAAGTCGGTGAAGAAGCCATCGGCACCGATTTGAATTAGCTGCTCGAATTCTCTTTCGGGTGTTTGAGGGGTACCGTCTGCTTCTAAAGTTAAAAACTGTTCTTCGTTGCGTAAAGTGTAAGGATGAACCTGCAAACCCGCAGTGTGAGCGTCATCGATGAAAGAAGTAATTTCGCCAGTAAGCTGAGTGGTAATTTCGGCTTCGCCATCGTCATTACCATCAACTGGTTCTTCCAAAGATTCTCTAAGCAGAATATTGTTTTTCCAGGGACCAGCACCTTCTGCATAGAGGTCGGCAATAACCTGTAAGAATTCGGCACTATCCATGTCACGATAGGTAGTAGCTTCAGATAAACCGTTTTCGACCGCAGCTAAAAACTCTTGTCCGTAAATTGCCTTTAAGTCGTTACCCTGTTCGAGGTTATAACGAATGTCATAAGGAACGGAGAAACCATCTTCGGGACTGGCATCTTTAGTAGTGTCTCCATAAAGCTGAACTAAAGGAATATCGCCCAAACCTGCTTCATCTAACATTCCCTGTAGTTTAATTAAGTTTTCAAACTCAAAGGATTGAATAAAGATGCGGTTGGGATTGGTAAATCCCGTTTTTTGTAAAGTTTCAATTAACGATTCTTCTGGAGATAAGTCCTGAAGATCGAAGTAAGTAGGATGCTTGGTTTCGGGATAGATGCCTACTTGTACTCCCGTTTGCGCCTCGACTTCTTGTACTAATTCGATGACTTCTTGAAATGTGGGAATTTCAAAAGCACCGTTAAATTCTTGCGAGCGAAAATCGTTTTGTTGAACCGCTCTTAACTGCTTGATTTCTGCTAAGGTAAAATCTTCAGCAAAATAAGCGGTAACTTCTTCGCCGTCGAGTATTTTGGTAGACATTCTGTCTTCACCAAATACCTCTGCGACATTAGTAGTATCGTCTAAAATTGGCTCGTGACGGGCAATCAACACGCCATCTTTGGTAGAAACTAAATCGGGTTCGATAAAGTCTGCTCCTTGCGCGATCGCCACACGGTAAGCTTCTAAGGTATGCTCTGGTAATAAACCGCTAGCACCACGATGTCCGATTACTAAGGGGTCTTGTCCGTTAAGAGTATTGAGCCTGGGGATATTGGGTGTGGGAATGGGAGCTTCGATTAAAGTGCCACCTCGATCGAAATGAAGTAGATAGGGACCAAATTCATCACCTACCCAAATATCGCCATTACTATCGAAGACAAAGGACTCAATATCGAAGTCACTACCAGTAAGTAGACGTTCTTCGCTGTTTTCGTTGACAATATTAAAAGGAATTAGCTTATCGGGGTCGGATAGCTGTACGAAGTTTTGCACTTCTACACTACCGTCTCCCTTTTCTGCACCAGCAAAATCGGGATCTGCYTGATARATRCGTAATARATAGTCGGTACTATTTTCTTGYGCGCCAAAGCCGTTGTCGGATAAAAACCACAACGCACCGCTATTATCGGGAGCGAACTGTACGCCGCTAAAACCCTGTACGGGCTGTCCGTCAAATGGTCCCGTTCGACCGTTGGCTTCGATAGGATTACCTTCACCATCATCCGCACCAGATTGCGGTCCTTCGGCAAAAGTATCCGCAGGAAGCGAGGCAAAACCGATTAGTTCGTTAGCCATGTTTAACTTTTACTTAACCTAGAAATAATTAGAAATTAGTATTGACATGAATACTGTTTTAATTAGCGACAATAGCAATTTATTAGTTTCGCTAATATCACTTAGTTATAATTTCACGATCTGGTTAAGAAAAGAATATGAAGCTATTAACAAACGATCGAAAAATTATTTTTACAGATAAAAATAAATTGATTTAAAATATTTTATAAAAAGCTTTTTACAGTTTATTTCGATTAAAAGTAACTATAAAAATAAATACTTGAAGTTTAACAATAACTTTGAAGTTATTTATTGCGATCGCACTTACTAAAAATCAAAAAAAGAATAAATGAAAAATAAAATAAGTTCTGCAATTCAGACTTCACTAGATTTTATAGATGAGCTATACGAACGAGATTTTATAACTTATCCACCAATTGACTTTGAAATATATCAATCTACTGACGACGAGTTAGCGGAAACTTTGAGATGTTGGTTCGGTAGCGATCGCCTAATTCATTTAATAGGTTTATTAGGTAAAAACGAACTTTCTCTAAGGAATGGGCGACCGCGTTAAAATTATTATTATTGCAATTGCTATCTTTTTTATTAATCATTTTATGTGCCATACAGTAGCAATGTATGTTACCAATTGAAATTATCTAAAGTATGGAAAATGCCAAACTAGATCGACAAGATAATATATCGAGAGTATGTATAGTTTAAAGTTCTCAATAAAAAATTTAAACTTAAATCTGCTTTTAATGCTGGCGCAAATATGAGCGTAAATTTTGATTACCTATCTTGTTATAGATACACTTTTAAAAATTTGATTGTCTATCATAAATTTATATCTAAAGTAGAGTGCGAAGCATGGATAGACAAGAAGTTCGACCCACACCACCTTTTGAAGAACAGCAAGAACACGCTCCAGATATGGGTGGTGGCTTACCCGTAATTGAATATTGGGCAGAACATACGATCGCACCAAAAGGAGCCAAACTTTGGCAAACTCTATTACATAAAAGTGCTTGTTTATCCTGTTCTTGGGGAACTGGAGGACAAAAAGGCGGCTTTACTAATGAAGAAGGTGAAAAGCTGCAACGCTGTATGAAAAGCGTAGAGGCAATTTATGCCGAAGTTCAACCGCCAATTTCTACTGAGTTTTTTGAACGGCAAACCATAAGCAAACTGCAACAGCTTACTTCCCAAGAAGCAGATAGATTGGGAAGATGGAGTTACCCTGTAATTCTGCGAGAAGGTAATTCTCATTATCAACGCCTTGGTTGGGAAGAAATTTATCAACTAGCCGAAACTGCTTTTAAGAGAGAACCAAAACGAGTCGCTTCCTATAGTTCTGGACGTTCTTCTAACGAAGCTGCTTTTTTATTGCAGCTAATGATGCGAACCTTGGGTTCAAATAACCTTGCCGACTGTTCCGATCTCTGTCACGCGCCTTCTACTTTTGGACTCAAACAGATGTTTGGTACGAGTACCTCGGTAGTAAGCCTCAAAAGTTTAAAACAGGCAGACTGTATCGTACTGGCGGGTTCTAATGCCGCTTACAATCATCCTCGCTTGATGAATGAATTGATTAAATTACGCGATCGCGGTGGTAAGGTAATTGTTATCAATCCCGTTATGGAAACGGGGCTAGTTAAGTTTGGTTCTCCTGCTTTTGTCAAGTCTTTGCTAGTCGGTTCCGATATTTCCTCGTTGTTTTTACAGCCAATCCCAGGTAGCGATGTCGCTTTATTTGTCGGTATTCAAAAAGCATTAATCGAACGTGGCGCGATCGCACAAGAGTTTTTACAGGCACATACAGAAAATTGGCAACAGGTAATTACTCATGCCCAAGAGACTGACTGGGAAACTATTGTTTCTACCTGTGGCATTACTCAAGCTGAAATTGAAGCTGCTGCAGCGATCGTTGCTGACTCTCAGAAAGTAGTTTTTGCCTGGGCAATGGGTATAACTCAGCAACAAAATGGCGTAGATAATGTTTACAGTATTGGTAATACCGCACTATTAACGGGCAATATCGGCAGAGAAGGCACTGGAGTTATGCCAGTACGGGGACACTCTAACGTTCAAGGTTTTGGTTCGATGGGTGTTACCGTCAACCTCAAGCAAGAAATCCAACAGGCACTAGAAAAGCTGTTGGGTAAATCTCTCAGTCGGGTGCAGGGATACGATGCTCAAGCTTTAATTGAAGCCGCAGATGCAGGAAAAGTAGATACCCTTATCTGTGTAGGGGGCAATTTATACGCTGCTAATCCAAATACTAAAAAAGTCAAACGAGCCTTGGGCAAAATTCAAACCATTATTTACCTGGCTACCAAACCCAACCTCGGACATTTTCATGGTTTGGCAAAAGAAAACACGATTGTTATTCCCGTTCTCAATCGCTTTGAAAATCCTCATAAAACTACAGTTGAATCTGGTAATAACTTTGTTCGTCTCAACGATGAAGGTAAAACTCATTTAGCTGATGCCGATTTAATTGCCGAGGTAGATTTTCTCAGCGAACTCGCCCATCGCCTTCATGGAGACTATCCCGTTAACTGGCGCAAACTTCAAGACACTAAATACGTGCGTCAGTTAATTGCTCAAACCATTCCTGGATTCGAGCAGATGGCTAATATAGATGAAACCAAGGAAGAGTTTACTATTGGTGGACGAATTTTTACCGAACCAAAATTTTCTACTCCTTCTGGCAAGGCATCGATGTTTATTACCCCACTGCCAGAGTTGACTTTACCCGAACCAAAAGACTTTAACGTTGCCGATAATGCCCGCTCTGTTGTGGTAGCTTTAATGACGGGAAGAAGTTACGCCCAACACAATACGGTAGTTTATCGCACTGCAGACAAATATCGCGGTATACCTCATCGTAATTGTATCTTGATGAATCGTAGCGATGCTGAAAGCGTGGGATTAGAGGAACACCAGCGAGCTACAGTTCGCGGTAATGCAGGAGAACTAGAAAATATTGAGATTATTTTTGGTGCGGTGCGTCCTGGTGCGGCTTTGATGTTTTACCCTGAAGTAAATGTAATCTTTAATGCACCTTTAGAAACTCGTAGCGGTACGCCAGCTTTTAAACGAGTTCCTGCTGTGGTGTTTGCAGAAAGCTAAACCACATCTATAGCAAGCGAGCGACAGTTTTATTCAAAAGTGAAAACGATAGAGATTGTGGCGATCGCCAGATAACTGATTAGAGAAAGCAAAGCTCAATTGCTTCTCTTTGTTCTTTATTTTTATAGTTATAAATTTGAGTTTTTAAGCCTTGCAAATTGGCTTGTTTACTGAATCAAAATACAAATTCAGAAAAAATAAAATTATATTTCAAAAATAAAGTACAAAATTTAAAAAATAGTGCTATACTACAAAAAGTTAAAAAAAGGAGGTCGAAACCAATGAATACAACTACTGTAAAATTTAGCTTCAGCAAAATGGAAGGAAATGTATATTGTTGGCAATTCGATACCAAAGAGACACTTTGTCAAATGGATAGTCTATGCTGTTACTCGCCACTACAGCAAATACAGAGTTAGTTATTATTAGAATTTCATTACTATACAGCTACTGTACTTGAAGCCGCAGAGCCATATTAGCTTCTTACAGCGATCGATACTTCAGTTTTCGTATCTATATATCTAGTCATGCTCGTACTTACGTTTTGTAGACTAGATGCTTTATGTTAGGTGTTACTAACGAAAGCATATTCATAGAGGCTTTTCACGTATTGCTGAATAAACAACATTCAATATCTGGCGGTAGCATTTGCTTGAAATTATTTTAATTGGGCTTTTATTATTAGCTGAGTTTTTGTTTGCAGACATTTAGCCAGCATAGTTTAAGCTGAAATTCTTAGTACTTATCGTAATAAATTGCGTTGCGTCAGGCGATCGCAAAGCGTATTGCGCCAAAATTTGCCATGAGAAATTTACTATTTCATAGAAAAGAATAATATCGATAGAAAACACAGTAACTTAAATTATTTTTGAGTTGGTGTTAATATCAATTTTAAAAATCAAGCAGTTTTTGCTACTTGTAATAATACGTATATTACAAACAGTTTTTGCTGCTATAAAATCGATGTTTTACGTAGATTAATAAATAATATTTTGATTATTTATTTGTTCCAAAAAATAAAATTTAGAACCTTGAAAATTAAATAAAGCAATATATTTTTCTGGCATCGGTAGCCAACACTGAGATTTGCCCTTGCGTCTTACACCGACGCGGGCTTCCTCAGTCAAGTTGGTAAGGCGGTGGTCTGCTCTCTCGGCAATAGCTCTATGAGGGGAACTCTCAAGACGCTTTGCCTCGCAAAACTATTAGAGTTCAAATCATACCCGATGCTATAAAGAATATCTTATGGTGCTGTAGACAAACTGGTAAAGTCGCGCGGACATCTCACGGTGCTGAATTCATTTCAGCACCCGTGTCCTCCTTCTTTCAAGCAGGAAATTGCGGGTACTCTTCGAGAAGACTTCGCCAACAAATCCCGTCAGCACTGTTATTGCCCTGTGGTGTAATTGGCAACACATCTGAATTTGGCTCAGATGACTCCAGGTTCGAGTCCTGGCAGGGCAATAAAGTAATTTGTCTTAACAAGATATGCAGGTTAAATGCTTGCTATTCTGATAAACCCCTGTAACCCAATTGGAAGAGGTGACGGACTTAAAAACCGTCTGTTGCTGGTTCAAATCCAGTTAGGGGTATGAGTTAGAGAAAGTTTATCTCGATTTGACGGAGCTTTTTCTGACTTTGTTAAATCTAAATATGGTTGCAACGATCGATCGAAGATTTTACTCTTTGTTGTTCTAATTGCGCTAGTTTAGATTGTCTCAAAAACAAGCGTTGGTAGCTCAGTAGGTAGAGCAGCATTATCCTTATTCAAAAGCTTATCCCTTTGGGGTCGAAGAATGAGGGTTATCGACTCATAATCGGCATGACGTAGGTTCGAGTCCTACCCAACGCACCAAATCACCTAAAAACAAGCGTTGATAGCTCAGTACAAAACATCTTTATTCGTACCTTATCCCAATGGGGTTGGAGAGTGAAGGTTATCGACCTAGAGCAACTGGGTTTTCCCAGAAGACGTGGGTTCAAATCCCACACAACGCACCCATACTTACTTGGGGTGGTTTGCTATTGGCACAGCACCATCTTGTCTGCAAAGGCTGAAGAATTGAGGGTTATCGTTTGGCACGAACTCCCCCTTAATTCGTAAGGGGCTGTCCCTCGAATTCGTTTCGGGGTTTGTATGCCCCGTCGGAGATTGCAGGTTCAACTCCTGCTCCACCCCCCAATTATTACTTTATGCGACGGATGGCGGAATGGTAAACGCGATAGAAAAAAACCTTGGTTTGTATCTCGTCCGTAAGGGCTGAAGAATTGAGGATTATCGGGGTCTATTGATGAAAAAGTCTTGTAGGTTCGATTCCTACTTCGTCGCCCCAAAAATGATTGCTTGGGGCGGTACTTTCTTGGTAGTTAGCTATTGAGAAAGAAAAGTCCTTATTCAAAACGGACGACTCAAACTACAGAACTTGTGTCGGTAGTCGTGTCCTTACTTATCCTTTAGGGTCGCAGAATGAGGGTTATCGTTGGTTTTTATAGGTTCGACTCCTAACCGCCCCCTGTTTGGTTAATGCCATTAATTTAACCGAACTAATTTACACAAATTTGCTCGCAAGAGCTGGAGGTCTAATGAATTATAGTTTTTTTGTAAATAAAGCCAGAGGTACACCTCAAACTCAGCCAATTCCAGGAAGAGAAGCAGAAATGATTCGAGGTCGCTCTGGCGGTTGGATGTTTGATGCCGGTATTTGGCAAATGCTGCGGCGTTGTTTGTTGATTGGTACTGCTCAAAGTACCTATTATGCAGACAAACGAGAATTGACTAATGATTTTGTCGATGTTGTTCGGCAAGCAGTAGCCGAAGATGGCGATCGCGTCGCTGAAGAAATTCTTTATGCTAGTGATGGTCGCTCTCTCAACAATAGTGCGCCAATTTTAGCCTTGGTCTTATTGTCTATGGGAGAAACTCCTCAAGCTAAAAATGCTTTTCGCGAAATTTTTCCCAAAGTAGTACGGACTGGCAGCCATTTTTATGAATGGTTGAATTACACTAAGTCTCTACGAGGTTTTGGCAAAATTATTAGAGAAGTAGGTACGGCTTGGCTATCGCGAGAAGACGTTAGAGGTTTGGCTTACCAGTTATTGAAATACCAACAGCGTCATGGTTTCCAACATCGCGATGCTTTGCGTCTGTTTCACGTCAAACCACCGACGATAGACCACGATCGCCTGTTTGAATGGGCGGTTAATGGTTGGACTGAGTTACCGTTGGCAATCGAGAGTGAAGCTCTGGCACAAATTTGGTGGTATGAATGGCTCAAACGCAACCCCGAACAGACTCATCGCGCGATCGCACAAGGTAAATTAACTCACGAAATGGCTGCTCCTGTAGGTAATATGGATAAACAGGCTTGGCAGTTACTGTTTGAGTCGATGCCAATTGGGGCAATGTTGCGTAACTTGGGTTCTCTAACTCAGTTAGAAGTGCTGACAGGCGATCGCCGCAAGAATTTAGAGAGAGTTCGAGCGGTATTAAACGACAAAAAGCATTTACGTCGCGGTAGAATTCACCCTATTGACGTGCTTAAAGCCTTAAAAACTTACACTTCTGGCGGTAAAATCGGTCGCAGTCAAAAAACTTGGACTCCCGTACCTCGGATTGTAGATATTTTAGAGAAAGCTCTAGAATTATCTTTTGAAACTGTCAAGCCGACCGAGGCGGTATTTTTACACGCGGTGGATATTTCTGGTTCGATGGCTTACAGCACTGTAAGTTCTATTGGCTTAAGCTGTTGCGAAATTGCCACAGCTATGGCATTGGCAACGGCTAAGGCAGAGAAAAACTACATGATTCGTGGTTTTTCGACTTCCTTTATCAATCTGGGAATTACACGGCGCGATTCATTTAGTTCGGCTTTAAAAAAAGCTCAAGATCGTAACTTTGGCGGTACCGATGCCTCGGTTGCCTATGACTGGATGATTAAAAACAAGTTCCAAGCAGACGTAGTTTGTTTTTGGACTGATAGTGAAAGCTGGGCGGGTAGAAAACATCCCTCTCAAGCTTTGGCAGAATATCGTCGTCTGGTTAATCCGCAGGTTAAAGCAGTGTATGTTACCCTCGCACCTTACCGCATTAATTTGGCAGATCCCAACGACAATCGAGTTTGGAATTTGGCAGGATTCGATCCTGGAGTTCCACGTTTGATTCAAATGTTGGCAACGGAAGACTTGTAACGGCATTTTTCGCACTTAGTAGTCCAGATTTAGGTATTAGCCCTTCTACTTTGTGGAAGTTGAGCCTGTCGAAACTCAGGGCTAACGCCGAGCGTAGCCAAAATATTAGACAGAGAGATAGGGAGCAGGGGAAAATTAGTTGGACTGAGATCCCCCTGCTTTCCAGTGCCAAGGCATATTTTTAAAAGCAAGTAACACAAGCTATACTTTTTCGTTTATTCTTATTGCCGACGTGGTTGCAGCCAACGAACTAGCTTCGAGAAAATGTCGCTAATAAGCTTTACCAGTCGCTGCAAAAATCCTTTTCTTTCTTCTGCTTTCATGATTTTGGTCGCTCTCTATGTTTAGTTGGACTAATGTTAATTGGTTTATTGGCAATAACAGTAATTCTGAAATATCATTAGCAAATCTTAAATAATATAAAAATGCGATGGCTATAGAAATAGACTAAAAAATAAAAGACATTGTTAGTATTTGCCTAAAAACTCAATTTTAAATTTTTGCCAAAGCAGCTTTCAAAGTATGCCAGGCTAAAGTCACACATTTAACGCGACTAGGATATTGAGAGACTCCTTGTAAAACCCTTAAGGTATCTAAATCTAGTGGCAATGGTATCTGTTCGATAACTGCCTGACGAACCTGGGATACAATTGCCAAAGCTTCTGTAATGCTCTTTCCCTTAACTACCGATGCTAAAAGCTCGGCTGAAGCCAAACATAAAACGCAACCATGTCCCTCAAATTTAATATCTTTAATACAATTATTATTTTTATTTAATGCCAAGGTTAGTTTAACTGTATCGCCACAATAGGGATTGTGACCGCATTCCTGTAAATCGACTGGATTGGTTATACCACGATGTTGTGGTTGTTTGTAACGTTCTAAAAGTATCTTTCGAGATAAATTGGAAGAGTGGCTAATATCGATCATTAGTAATGGTGTAAAAGCTTATTAGTAATAATAGAGAGAGACTAACATCACTCATAGCAGTCAAGTATGGCACTGTGACCGTACCAAAGTTGATATCTTTCCTGTTTCTGAATAAGCTTGGATAATTTATTTTCTGGAATTCCCTTAACATTTTTGCAAGTCTGCATAGCCTCAACTTCTGAAGCACCAGATGCTGAACCGAGGCTATGCTTTGAAATCCTGAAAGTTCTTGCTTAGACTAGCATAGGTCGAAGCGGTCGAGCATCATCACTTTATTCCAAACAGCAACAAAGTCTTTGACCATCCGCTCATGACCATCATTAGCACCATAAACCTCTGCAACCTGACGAAGCTCCGCGTTTGAACCAAAAATCAGATCGCACCGTGTCGCTGTGAATTTCGTTTCGCCCGTTTGGCGATCGTCAATGTTAAAAATCATTTCGCGATTGTCAATCGGCTTCCATTCGTAGTCCATGCTGGTCAGGACGCGGAAGAAGTCGTTGGTTAGTACACCTGGTCGATCGGTAAAGATGCCATGCTTAGAGCGATCCCAATTCTGATCGAGGGCACGAAGTCCGCCAACGAGAACCGTCCATTCGGGCGCGGTTAGCGTCAAAAGCTGTGCGCGATCGAGAAAGATCCGCTCTGGCTTCACCTTATAGCCAACAGCATCGTTGTGGTAGTTGCGGAAACCATCCGAGACTGGCTTCAGCCATTCAAAGCTTTCCACATCGGTCTGTTCTTGAGTTGTATCCATCCGACCTGGAACGAACGGAACACTGACATCGATCCCAGCATCTTTTGCAGCCTTCTCAACCGCAGCGCAGCCGCCAAGAACGATAAGATCTGCCAGGGAGACTTTTTTGTTACCCGACTGAGCGTCATTAAATTCTGACTGAATTTTCTCTAGGGTCGATAGAACCTCGCCAAGTTCCTGCGGGCGGTTTATCTCCCAGTCTTTTTGTGGGTCCAGGCAAACACGCGCGCCATTGGCACCACCACGCTTGTCGGAGTCGCGATAGTTTGATGCCGATGCCCAGGCTGCTGACACGAGTGCCGAGACGGAGAGTCCACTCGCTAAAATCTGGTTCTTAAGCGCGTTGATGTCAGCATCATCAACAACTTCATGGTCGAGCGCAGGAATCGGATCTTGCCAGGACAGATCTTCCTCTGGAACTTCTGGACCGAGATAGCGCACTTTTGGTCCCATATCTCTGTGAGTCAGCTTGTACCAAGCACGCGCGAACGCGTCACTAAAGTAATCGAAGTCATTGAGAAAGCGTTGACAGACCTCACGATAGTCTGGATCTTCTCTTAAAGCAATGTCTGAGGTCATCATCATTAAATCGTTTTCGACACCCGACTCATGAGCATCTGGGGTCTTGGGCGCATCAGGATCGCTCGGCTTCCACTGAATCGAACCTGCTGGACTCTCGTTCTGCTCCCACTCGTACTTAAATAGATTTTCCAGGTAGCTGTTATCCCACTGGGTCGGGTTTGGAGTCCAAGAGCCTTCGATTCCGTTGGTCATTGTATACTTGGCAAAGCCAGTGCCTTCAGGGTTTTGCCACCCCAGACCCATAGCCTGAATCGGCGCGCCTTCTGGTGCTGGACCAATTTTGTCTGGTGCGACCATGCCGTGACTTTTGCCGAAGGCATGACCGCCAGCGATTAGCGCGACGGTTTCCTCATCGTTCATCGCCATGCGCGCGAAAGTCTCACGGATGTCACGGGCGGATGCGATCGGGTCGCCGCTTCCATTAGGTCCTTCTGGATCGACATAGATTAGTGCCTGATGCGAGGCTGCCAATGGGTTCTCTAGGTCATAGTACTTATCTTTTGGCTCGCCTACCCAGCGAATTGTTCGAGTGACCATCTCATCTGGATGTCCCTCGTGCTGCTTGCCATTTTCGCCGAACGGTTGACCGTTCCAGAACTCAGGACCCCAGTAGGTGGCGCGGTCTGCCTCCCAGGCATCGATGCGACCGCCACCGTAGCCAAAGGTTTTGAAGCCCATAATTTCCAGCGAGCAGTTGCCGACCAAGATCATCAGATCTGCCCAACTCAGTGCCGCACCGTATTTCTGTTTGATGGGCCAGAGTAGTCGCCGTGATTTGTCGGTGTTGCCGTTATCCCACCAGGAATTGATCGGGGCAAAGCGTTGCATACCCTGACTCGCTCCACCACGACCGTCAGCGATACGGTAGGTACCTGCGGAGTGCCACGCCATACGGATCATCTGAGGTCCATAGTTGCCATAGTCGGCTGGCCACCAGTCCTTTGAGTCTGTCAGCAGTGCTTTGATATCGCTTTTCAACTGCTGGAAGTCGATCTTTTGAAACGCTTCTTTGTAGTTGAAATCTTGCAGCGGATTAGCCTGGGGAGAATTTTGGTGAAGTAGCTCGACCTGAAGTCGGTTCTGCCACCAGTCATCAATTTGCGGTTTAGAGCCGAGGGCACCGCCAACGCGGGTTCCACGGAAAGGACATTGTGCAGGAGTGGATTGTGGTGTGTTTGAGATAGGGTTGCTGACCATAAGTCCGATTTTTTTAATAGATTTCGCTAGTAAGTTGGTTTGAGTACTGCCATTTACAGCAGTTTAAAGGGTATCAGAATGCCAATTTGACTTTTTCTTTCTTGTTCTTGTTGCAAAGCTGACAGGCGATCGCAGTTAAAGTACCTAATGGTACCAATAGTAAGAAACAATTGACTTTAACATTAACGCCTCTAACTTAAGTCAGATGGTTCTTGAAGCTTAACTTGACTAAGATTTATACATCAAAAAACGCAATGCAACGAAAGGTATTATCTCTATTTTGAATAATAATAACGAAGTTTTAACTAACGCAGCAGGAATTCCTATTGAAAACAATGAAGTTTCTAAATCCGTTGGCAAACAGGGACCTTTACTGTTAGAAGACTACACGCTTCTGGAAAAAATGGCTCACTTTAACCGCGAGCGCATTCCAGAACGAGTAGTTCATGCAATAGGTGCTGGAGCCTACGGTACGTTTACCGTTACCGACGACATCACTCAATATACCAAAGCCAAGCTTTTTTCCGAAGTCGGCAAACAAACCGAAGTATTTGCCCGTTTCTCTACTGTTGCTAAGTCGAAAGGTGGTTCTGATATTTATCGCGACCTGAGAGGGTTTGCGCTTAAATTTTACACCGAAGACGGCAATTGGGATATGGTAGGCAATAATACGCCAATTTTCTTTGTTCGCGATCCAATGAAGTTTATGGACTTTATCCGTTCGCAAAAAGAACATCCTAAAGAACACTGGCGACACGATCGCATGTGGTGGGATTTTTGGTCGCTATCACCTGAAAGTATACACCAAGTTCTCTGGCTGATGGGCGATCGCGGCGCACCGATGGGCTGGCGACATATGAACGGCTATGGTAGCCACACTTTTAGCTTTATTAATGAAGCTAACGAACGTATTTGGGTTAAATTTCACTTTACTACCGACCAGGGCAATAAATTCTTCACTGAAGAACAGTGGATGCAAATGCAGGGTGTAGAACCCCGATGGGCAACTAAGGATTTATACCAGGCGATCGAAGAAGGCAACTATCCTTCCTGGACGATGCACATTCAGCTTATGACCGACGAACAAGCACAAAACTTTCAGTGGAATCCTTTCGATCTTACTAAAGTTTGGCCTCATGGTGATTTTCCTCTGCACAAAGTTGGTAAATTTGAACTAAATCGCAACCCTGAAAACTACTTTGCCGAAGTAGAACAGGCAGCATTTTCTCCTGGTAATGTAGTTCCTGGTATCTCTTGGTCGCCAGACCGCATGTTACAGGCGCGGATTATGTCCTATGCCGATACCCACCGCTATCGCCTGGGCGTAAACTACGACACGATTCCTGTCAACAAACCTCATGCTACTAAAGCTAATACTCCCTATCGCGATGGCTTTATGCGGGTAGACGACAACAACGGCGGACGGACTAATTATCATCCCACTCATGATGAATATCCCGAAGCAGACAAACGCGCTGAAGATCCTGCATATCATGTATCGGGTATGGCAGCCAGAATCGAGTTAGACGAAGAAGATCATTACGATCAGGCTCGTATGTATTACGATATGCTAAATGCTGAAGAAAAAGCACGTCTGTATCATAATATTGCTGGTAGTCTTGGTAAATGCGAACAACAAATTATCGACGACCAAATGAAGTTGTTCCGCAATGTTTCTCCAGAACTAGCAGAGAAAGTACAGCAAGAGATGGCTCAAAGCGAACCACCCAAACCAGAACCAAAACCTGCAACTGTTTAATAGAATTGCAGCTTAATTATACATTCTCAAAGGGTTTAGCTATGCTAAACCCTTTTTTAGATTGCTAGTGTAGATTTTTCAACTAAAAGAATTTGAGATGTTGTTACTGCGACCGCCATAAGCATTTAGTAATGCCCCAAAAGGTAAAAGTAACAAAACCAAGTTCTGGTAATACCACAATCTTGTAATAGCCTATATCCAAGTAATAAGAACCAGGAAGTTTGGAGGCTTCTGTGTTTTTCCGTATTATTTCAGTGTTTTTATTAATACAATCTAGCCCTGCCCATTCTCCATTAACTGTCCATGTCCTATTGTTAGTCCAAGTATTAGGAACAGGCGTTTCTTGCCAAGCAGGATAAGTATCAGTATAAGTGTATTTTTTTCTTCTGGGCTGAGTTGCGTCTTCAAAAAATGCTAATCCTTTTAACTTAATAGCATCAATAGTAGACTGAGATAATTTAAACACTCCACCACCGCAAGAAAAAGGTCGGACAGTTGATGGTAATAAAGCAAAAATTAAAGGCGTATTATTTTCCCTTTGTAAAGCAATACCGTTTATTTCTAGTTCTTCTGGAATGGCTGCTTTATAGCGATTAATTCTTTCTGCTCTAATAAAAACAAAAAATGCAACTATACACAATGCTAAAGATATTCCGAATGTCAATAAATTACGGTAATAGGTATTCAGATCGTAAATAGCAAATTTAATCTTGACAGTGCAATACAGTTTTAATCGCTTTAAAAAATCGCGATCGCAACTCTATTTACTCTAAAACCCAGCGATCGCAAGTTTAGTCAAATTACCGTAAGATACCAATGGTAATCCAAATTTCTAAAAGCAAGATTACTATTTGAATTTCGATAACGTCTGTAAATACCTAGCAGAATCTTATTCTGTTGTCTTTGCTAACAGTTTCAAACTCTTCTGCCTTTTGCCGTCACTTTATAGTATTTTTACTAAACTCCAATGGCTTAAGCAGCAGTACAATTACGCTATAATTATTAAGAAAACTTGAACTAACTATACAAAAGTCTATAGACAAATCTTATGTCTCTTCCCATTCGCAATATTGCTATCATTGCTCACGTCGATCACGGTAAAACTACGTTAGTCGATGCTCTTCTCAAACAGTCGGGTATTTTTCGCGAAGGAGAAGAAGTACCAGATTGTGTTATGGACTCTAACGACCTCGAACGAGAACGGGGTATTACCATTCTTTCTAAAAACACTGCGGTAAGCTACAAAGATACTTTAATTAACATTGTCGATACTCCAGGACACGCCGACTTTGGCGGAGAAGTAGAGCGCATTTTGGGTATGGTTGATGGTTGCGTTCTAATCGTCGATGCCAACGAAGGACCGATGCCCCAGACGCGATTCGTGCTTAAAAAAGCTTTGGAAAAAGGTTTGCGTCCGATTGTAGTAGTTAACAAAATAGATCGCCCTAACGTCCATCCAGATTTGGCAGTAGATAAAGTATTCGATCTGTTTGTAGAATTAGGTGCAGATGACGATCAGTGCGACTTTACTACTTTATACGCTTCTGGCTTGCAGGGTTATGTCAAGGAAGATGTTGATGAAGAAGGCGTAGACATGCAGCCTTTATTTGAAGCAATTTTACACCACGTTCCACCACCAGCGGGAGATGTAGATAAATCCTTACAAATACAGGTAACTACTTTAGATTACTCCGATTATTTAGGCAGAATTGCGATCGGTAGAATTCATAATGGTGTGATTAAGGCAGGGCAGCAAGCTGCATTAATCAAAGAAGATGGCAAAATTGTCAAAACTAAAATTAGTAAGTTGATGGGTTTTGAAGGACTTGCTCGCGTCGAACTAGAAGAAGCGACCGCAGGTAACATTGTAGCGGTAGCAGGATTTACCGATGCCAATATTGGCGAAACTATTACCTGTCCAGACGAACCTCAAGCCTTACCTTTAATTAAGGTAGACGAACCTACTTTACAAATGACCTTCTCGGTCAACAACTCGCCCTTTGCAGGACAAGAAGGAAAATTTGTTACTTCCAGACAGTTGCGCGATCGCCTGTATCGAGAACTAGAAACTAATGTAGCCTTAAGAGTTGAAGATGGTGGTTCTGCCGAACAATTTTTAGTTTCTGGTCGGGGCGAACTCCACTTAGGTATCTTAATCGAAACCATGCGTCGTGAAGGCTATGAGTTTCAGGTTTCCCAACCCCAGGTAATCTATCGCGAAATTAATGGCGAACCATGCGAACCTTATGAATATTTAGTGTTAGACGTTCCCGAAGAAGCTGTAGGTAGCTGTATCGAACGCCTCGGACAGCGTAAGGGAGAAATGCGCGATATGCAGGCAAATGTAGGACGTACTCAGCTAGAGTTTGTCATTCCCGCTCGTGGTTTGATTGGTTTTCGTGGTGACTTTGTGCGTCTGACTCGCGGCGAAGGCATTATGAATCACAGTTTCCTTGAATACCGTTCTTTCTCTGGAGAACTAGAAACTCGCAACAGCGGCGTAATTATTGCTTTTGAAGAAGGCTTGGCAACTTTCTACGCTCTTAAAAATGCTGAAGATCGCGGTATCTTCTTTATTACTCCAGGAACTAGAGTCTATAAAGGTATGATTGTTGGCGAACACAATCGCGCTCAAGACTTAGATCTAAATGTCTGCAAAACTAAACAGCTAACCAACCACCGCGCTGCTAGTGGCGATGAATTGGTACAGCTACAGGCACCTACAGAAATGAGCTTGGAAAGAGCTTTAGAGTATATTGGTGCAGACGAACTGGTAGAAGTAACGCCCGAATCAATTCGCTTACGGAAAGTACAGACTAAAAAGCTGGCTAAAAGATAAGCGATCGCCTTTTGATGTTGCCTTCTTTAAATTTTTAAAGGGGCAACAAGCATTTTTTTTATACTGTTTTAAACATGACAATTCTGCTAAGAGACTGTTTGTAAAAAGGAAATAAGCCGAACTAAAAGTTCAAAATGGCTCGTAAACCATATCCTTCAGACTTAAGCGACACAGAATGGAAAATCATTAAACCTTTACTACCACAGTCAAAAAATCGTGGCAGACCGATGGCTGCATCGTTCCTTCTAAAGCTCTTATAGAGGGCAGATCGAGCTTATTGGGCATAACCTAACTAGAGACAAATCTACGGAGAGCCACGAATAGCGCGATCGCAATTAGAGAATTTTGTCTTCAAGTTAAGCTAAAAGCTTGAGGATCTTATGAGGAGAAAGCAATGTTATGTGCTTATAATTCTATCGTGCGATAACTTTAATCAACCAATTTTAGATTGCGATCTTTTAGTCCGATGATAATATTTTAAAAAAAGATTAATTCTCTAATGGCATAATTCTTAGTGGATGGAGTTGAATTTTCCAAGGTAAGGGACGCTCTTTTAAATCCAGCCACTTTTTCTTGAAAACTTCCGCCTGTAGATGATAGTCTTCGGGATTATTAGCAGGTCGATTTAACTTAAGATATAAAGTCATACGGTGTTGCGTCTCGCTGATAGTTGCCAACCAACAAGAAAAAGTATTTGGTTCTTCACTGTCGGGAAAAATTAATTGATGGGCGCGAATGCCAATATAATCCAAAGTAGGTGGTATTGTCTCAATTACCTCGAGTTCGCAATCCCAGTCGATCGCCTTAATTCGGTGTTCGCTAATTGCCACGGCGCGAGAAAAGTTTTTACAGCCAGTTACTTGAGCGGTTCTAAAGTTGCCAGGATGCTCGAAAATATTTTGTTTGGTACCGCTAGCGATGGCTTGTCCTCGATCTACTACCGTCAAATTTGGGCATACTCGATAGGCTTCTTCTAAGTTATGAGTGATAAACAGAGTTACTCCTCGAAAGCGAATTAGGTTATTTCTGAGCATTTTTTCCTGTTTATCGCGCAAATAAGTATCTAAAGCGGAAAAAGGTTCATCTAAAAGCATTATTTCTGGTTCGCTTGCTTTTGCTCTAGCTAACGCTACCCGTTGTTGCTGTCCTCCTGAAAGTTCTACTGGATGGCGATCGCCAATACTCGGTAAGTCTACGGCAATTAATTGTCGTTCTACCTCTTGTTTTAGTTCTCGATAAGATCTACCTGAAGGCATACCAAAAGCAATATTTTCAGCAACAGTTAAATGCGGAAATAGGGCATAATTTTGAAACAAAATACCACATGCGCGATCGCGTGACGGTAAATCGATCCCTTTAGCCGAATCAAATAAGACCCTGTCGTTTAAAACGATGCGTCCTCGATCGGGAGTTTCTAAGCCAGCAATACAGCGTAAAATCAGGGTTTTTCCTGCTCCAGAAGCCCCTAGCAATCCTAATGGCGTTCGATCTGCTTGAAACGAAACATCTAATAAAAACCCAGGTAGCTGTTTTTGAATCTCGACAATTAATTCAATGGAATATTTTGGTAAAGGATAGTCAATTCTTTCACGGTTGCTAATATTGGGACGGGCGATCGATTTGGCGATCGCCCTCTTCATTAGCCGCTCGATACTATTCTTCTTATCCTTTAACCTTTTACCTTTAACCCTTGCCCTATTACCTTCCGTACCATAATTAACTGCCGTTATCACTCCCAGAGAAATTGTCAGCATAATAACTACCAGCAATAACGCTCGATCCATCGCTCCACTTTCCGATGCTAAGAAGATAGCGATGGGAATAGTTTCAGTTTTACCAGGAATCGAACCAGCCAACATTAAAGTCGCGCCAAATTCACCCAAAGCCCGCGCAAAAGCTAGTAAAGTACCAGCAATTAATCCTGGTTTGGCTAAGGGCAGCATAATGCGCCAGAAAACACTCCATTCTGTAGCTCCCAGAGTTCTGGCACAGGCAAGCAAATTACTGTCAATTTGCTCGAAGGCTCCTAAAGCAGTTTTGTACATTAAGGGAAAAGCTACCACCGTCGAAGCGATGACGGTAGCGTACCAAGAGAAAATAACCGTAATGCCAAAGTAATCTAGTATTTGACCGATAAATCCGTTTTTACCTAATAACAGCAACAACAGAAAACCTACCACCGTTGGAGGGAGTACCAGAGGAGCGGTAAGCAAGCCTTCAATTATTCCCTTAGCTTTACCCCGATAGCCCAGCATCCACCGCGCTGCCATAATGCCTAGAAAAAAGGTAATTATCGTGGCAGTAGTGGCAGTTTTGAGGGAAATCCAAATTGGAGTTAGGTCAGTCATAAATTGGTAGGGGCGAACGGTTCGTTCGCCTTTACAGTAATTGAGATTATTTTTTTCTAGCGACGATATGAAAGATATGCCAGTATCTATCTTCACCCAAAGGAGTTGTACCTGGATATTCTTCTTTCAATAGTTCGAGCGTGTATGGTTTGAGTAAAGTTGCTACTTGTTGCAGTGTAAAAGTATTAATTAATTTATTAGCGCAGTTAATTGCGATCGCTAAATGCGACGATGAAACACAATGGCGAAAAGCGGTAGAAATTATCGATCGCGCAGAATCTTGTTTTATCTGTAATGTAGTGTTGTGCGAAATATTTTGGGTTTTAAAAGGTAAACCCTATAAATATTCTTCAGCAGAAATTATGAGGACTCTAGAACTAATATTGCAAAGCCCTAAATTTGAATTTGAGAACAAATCAGTTATCTATCAAGCTATTAGTCTTGCCAGGCAAGGAACAGCCGACTTTGCCGCTTATCTCATCGGTGCAATAAATCACCACTATAAAGGCGATCGCACCGTTACTTTCGATCGCCAGTTAAAAACCGTCAAAAGATTTGAGGTTTTAAAGTAGGTAAATGAAACTTTCCCCAATTGAGGTGAACAAAATCTCACGGCTATGTCATGAAAGAAATAACCAACCTCGTAAAATTTGTTCGTGAGGGACAGTTAATAGATATTGAAGTTGTAATATGAAAGTAAAATTAGAGCGATCGCCACAGCAAAAAAATTTTCTCCAAGCTCATGACAAATTTAAAAAACCCCATAAAATAGGGTCATGATAAATCCGATCGCCCTACCAAAAATACCCTCCTGTGCTTGGCAAAGACTTATCGGTCAAGGATGGGAAAAACCCTATACCGTACGCTACGCAAGTAACTTAGACGATGGACCCTGGCACGGAATGCCTTTGGGAGGCTTTGGTGCTGGCTGTATCGGGCGATCGCCAAGGGGAGATTTTAATCTGTGGCATTTAGACGGCGGCGAACATATCTTTAAAACCCTTGCTGCCTGTCAGTTTAGTGTCTTCGAGAGAGTGGAGGGAGAACAGCCTCAAGCTTATGCCATGTGTACCGACGCACCAGAAGATGATATGCTATCGCGCTGGTCTTGGTATCCCCAAAATAAAGGAACTTATCACGCCCTCTATCCTCGCAGTTGGTTTGAGTACCAGGGCGTATTTAAATCTCAATTAGTTTGCGAACAGTTTTCGCCAATTTGGGCAGAAAATTACCAGGAAACCAGCTATCCCATAGTTAATTTTAACTGGACGGTACACAATCCTACCGATAAACCGATTACCCTTAGTATCATGCTGACCTGGCAAAATACGGTCGGCTGGTTTTCTAACGCCATTAAATCGCCAACGGTAAAGGTAAGAGATGATGGCAGTCCCGAATACGAATATCAGCCAAAATGGGGCGACAGTACGGGAAATTACAATCAGTGGATTCAGGATAACTATCGCGTTGGCTGTTTGCTCGATCGCGTACGTCCTCACGAAGAAGTAGGGGAAGGAGAAGGACAAATGGCGATCGCCTCAGTTGCCAATCCCAGTGTAGAAGTATTTTATTTCGGTCGTTGGAATCCTCATAGCGATGGTGCAGAGGTCTGGGATTATTTTGCCGCTGACGGTTCTTTACCCGACAAAGAAAACGAGACACCTGCCGATCCTGGAGAACAAATTGCTACGGCGATCGCGATTCGCTTTACGGTGCGTCCTGGTAAAACCAAGAAAATTCCCTTTGTCTTGGCGTGGGACTTGCCCGTAACTGAATTCAAGCAAGGAGTAAACTATTATCGTCGCTATACAGACTTTTTCGGGCGATCGGGTAAAAATGCCTGGAGTATGGTTAGAACTGCTTTAAAACACGGTGACTGGTGGCGAGAAAATATTGAAACTTGGCAACAACCCATTTTACAACGAGAAGATCTACCCGACTGGTTTAAGATGGCATTGTTTAACGAACTGTATCTGCTTGCAGACGGTGGAACTCTGTGGACTGCAGCGACAGAAGACTACCCCATCGGGCAGTTTGGCGTTCTAGAATGTATGGATTATCGCTGGTATGAAAGTCTAGACGTGCGCCTGTATGGCTCTTTTGGCTTATTAATGCTGTGGTCGCGTTTGGATAAGGCGGTGTTAGAGGCGTTTGCCAGAGCAATTCCTCAAGGTGACAATACTCCTCGCATCATCGGTTATAACCAGGCTCAAGCCATTAGGAAGGCTGCTGGTGCTACTCCACACGACCTCGGCGCACCCAACGAGCATCCCTGGCAGGAAACTAACTATACCTCCTATCAAGACTGCAATCAGTGGAAAGATTTACCGAGTGATTTTGTCTTGCAGGTATATCGCGATTATATTCTGACTGGCAGTAAAGACACAAATTTCTTGTGGGAATGTTGGGATAGTATTACCCAGACTCTGGCATATTTAAAAGAGTTCGATCTCGACAATGATGGCATACCCGAAAACTCTGGCGCACCCGATCAAACCTTCGACGACTGGAAACTTAGGGGTATTAGTGCCTACTGCGGCGGTTTGTGGATCGCGGCACTAGAAGCAGCCAAAGAAATTGGCGAAGTCTTAATCGATAATCCTCCCCAAAATCCTAACCTACAGCCCGATCGTTTTCCTCAAAGTATCATCGAGAAAATAGAGCTTTATACAACATGGTTGCAACAGGCAAGAACTATCTACCACGATGCTCTCTGGAACGGCGAATACTACCGACTCGATACCGAAAGCGGTTCAGATGTAGTAATGGCAGATCAGCTATGCGGACAGTTTTACGCTCGTTTATTGGGTTTACCAGACGTAGTTGAAGAAAAATATACCAAGTCTGCACTAAACAAAATCTACGATGCTTGCTTCCTTAAATTTCACGAAGGGGAATTTGGTGCGGCTAATGGTGTTATGCCCGATGGTAGTCCTGTGAACCCAGATGATACACATCCTTTGGAAGTCTGGACGGGGATTAATTTTGGTTTGGCGGCTTTTATGCTGCAAATGGGCATGAAACAAGAAGCATTTAAACTAACAGAAACCGTAGTCGAACAAGTATATGAAAACGGCTTGCAGTTCCGTACCCCAGAAGCCATCACTGCCGTCGGAACTTTCCGCGCTTCGCACTATTTAAGAGCAATGGCTATTTGGGGAATTTACGGGATTTTATGTGGGTGGGAATAGTTTCATATATAGGCTAAAAAATTTTGATTACCAAGCATTTTTAGCGATCGAAATCATTTTCACCTAAACAAAAAGTGAATTAAATAAATATATAAAGAATGAACATAACTAACAAACAATAAAACTGAAATAACAGTGGAAAATTTTAACTTCGATACAACAACATTTGATAATGCTGTTAATTCTGCTATGAAAGAGCTTGGTCATGTGAACATTTATCACAAAACGATAGACTTCCTACGCAAGAAGAAATAGCAAAAGCTCCTACTCAAAAGTATAATCCAGCGACATAGAAGTAAATATATAACTAAAAAGCAATCGCGCTAAATTAAAGTTTATAGCCGAAAAACAGATGCGATCGCCAACTGCTAAAGTCTAGTACAGATGAAAGAAGCAGAGCATGCTAAATCTTTTAATCACAATCTCAACGCTATATTTCAAGATTTAAAAAATAAATAAAAAGCTTATTCACAAAAGATTATAAAACTTCAATCAAACGGAGAGCTAATAAATAAAGACAAATTGCGATCGCCTTTTACTAATCTTTATGCTGATATTTTTGCTTCAATATATTCAATAGAACTGCTAGGCTGTGGGATAGATTCTCCGTTTTCTTGCAAACCTTCTAAGTGAAATTCAATTGCTTCTTGAATCAAGATCTTAACTTCTTCTGGAGTATCTCCTACCGCAATACAACCTGGTAAGTCAGGAACATAAGCACCATAGCTATTTTTACCTCGTTCGATTATGACTGCATAGCGCATTAATTTAATCCTCTTCTATCTGTGCTTGTTTCCAAATACTCTTTAAAGTGCCAATCGGAATTTCTTTACTGAGTTTTCCTGATACTGTTACTGTACCCGATTTAGTCGGATGTTTAAACTGACGATGACTGCCTTTTGTTCTCTTAAGATACCAGCCATCTTGTTCTAGTTTTTTAACTGCATCTTTTACTTTCATTCAAGTATAGTAACTAATAATTTTTTTTCAAGTATGGTTTTTGAGAACTGAATACCTAGCTACGCGCAGCATAATTGCGCTAAAAGGCGATCGCTCACTGCTAAAATCCAATACAAATGAAAGAAATTGTTTACTTAGAAACAAGCATTTTTAATTATTTAATTGCAAGATTGACTGCAAATTCAAAGTTTTGAAGAACCGCAGAAGCAAATCGCGATTGCTGTAATTTACAACATTAGAGAAATTATAGTCGCTTGCTTAGAATGCTTTATTCCTCGCTATGGTTTTTTGGTTGGTATAACAACATTAATTATCTTTTCCCAACCCTCAATCAAGCAGCTTTATAGCCTCAATTGAGATCGAATTGTCGAGTATTCTGAGACAGAATGTCTTTAACTAATTTCGCGATCGCAATATCACAATGCTCTCTGGAATGGTGAATATTACCAACTCGATACCGAAAGCGGTTCGGATGTCGTTATGGCAGATCGGCTATGCGGACGACAGTTTTACGCTCGTTTATTGGGTTTACCAGACGTAGTTGAAGAAAAATATACCAAGTCTGCACTAAACAAAATCTACGATGCTTGCTTCCTYAAATTTCACGAAGGGGAATTTGGTGCGGCTAATGGTGTTATGCCCGATGGTAGTCCTGTGAACCCAGATGATACACATCCTTTGGAAGTCTGGACGGGGATTAATTTTGGTTTGGCGGCTTTTATGCTGCAAATGGGCATGAAACAAGAAGCATTCAAACTCACTAAAACCGCAGTCAAACAAGTATATGAAAACGGCTTGCAGTTCCGTACCCCAGAAGCTATTACCGCCGTTGGCACGTTTCGCGCTTCGCACTATTTAAGAGCAATGGCTATTTGGGGAATTTACGGAGTTTTGACCGACTTTAAATGTTAATAAAAATCTCAGGCAAGAGGGAACAGCTTCCCTCGTTTAGTGTCTTTGCGTAAGTCATAGCAATATATTAATTAGCTATTATTCCATTGCATAGCAGCATCCTTAACCGCCTGTTCTACAGTTTTCTCATCTAGCATTGCCGCCTGTAAATTGTCGTAAATTGCTTTTTGCAATACCTGAAGATTGTCCATTGCAGGAATTAAGACTTCGGCATCTTTTAATTGAAGTGCGCTAATTTTTTTAGCTTGTTCTACTGAGGTAGTTGTTTCTTGGGTTTCTATCTCTCGAACATATTGTTCTACTGCTTCGACAGTAGAGGGAAGCACATTGGCTTCTTTAGCAAAAGCAATTTGATTTTTGGTGTTGGTGACGTAAAGTGCGTAGTTTAATGCTGCATCTAATTTATCGCTACTACGAGGAATGACTAAATTCATTACCGCGACATTTTTTTTGCCAGTTTTACCCGTAATTTGGGGGGCAGCAGCGGAAACTTTGGCAATAGTTGGCGCATTATTAGTAATAGCGTTTAAAAACTCCGCACCAGAAGCAAGTAAAGCCGTTTCTCCAGCCTGATAAAGTTCGATTCCGTGACGATGTCCCTGAGTCAACACTTCTGGCGGCAGTAATCCTTGTTGGTATAAATCTACCCAGTAGCGAAACGCCTCAATCCCTTGAGGATTATCAAAAGCAGCTTTGCCATTTTCATCTACTAAATTTACTCCCATTTGCACCAAAGATTCTAATACTTCTGCCGAATCACCAGCAACAAAAGTAGTAAAGAAAGCGTATTTTCCAGTTTTTTCTTTGACTTGTCTGGCGACTTCAGCTAGTTCTTCGTAAGTTTGAGGGGGTTTAGCAATACCTGCCTGCTGTAGGAGATTTTGATTGTAAATAGTAACCCTGGTAGTTAGATACCAAGGCAGACCAAAGGTAGTCTGGCTACAGTTATTTTCTTCACAAACTTTAACACTGCTGGCTTGCCAGATTTGAGGTAAATAGGTTTGTTTTACTTGGGAAGAGACTGCCTCGTCTAGATTTAACCAAGCATTGCGAGTTGCCAGTTGAGAAGCAAAGCCAGGATTTAAGTTAACTACATCTGGCGCGGTTTTTGCCGAAATAGAAGTCAAAATTTTACTCTCCATTGCCGACCAGGGTATATCTACCCAACGCAATTTTACCGATTCGTTTGTCGTTTCAAAATTACTATTTAGTTTCTGAAAGTACTGAGTAAATTGCGGTTTTAGCTGCATCGTCCAAAATTCAAGCTCTTGAGAATTAGAACCAGTATTCGGACTACAGCTAAACAACCAGCTAATTAATAGTCCTAATGAGAGCCACAGACCAAACTTTTTAAAATTCAAAATACCGTTCATTTTTTGATGTTATTCCTCAAGTAAATTAATATATTTTTTACTAATAACAAATAGACTTAATAAGTATTATTAACCAAAACAATGACACTGTATTTTACATTTTTTCAGTACAACCACTTATCTTGAAAATTAATTTTAGCAGCTACAATGTCCTAGATAGCGAGCATTAGATTGAAATTTATTAAGTAAATGCTTAACTCATGTTTGGATATTTGACAAGTAAAAAATTGGCTAAAAAGCCTGTCAATTGCAACAAAGTGTGTTTGTGGCGAATAGAAAAGGTGCGGCTAGCAATAAATTTGAGTATAACTAGTACGAGTGCCAGACTCAATAGCATACTTTAACTGAAAACACGCGCTTGCTATTAGAAATAATATTATTAAGGACAAAGTTATGCTCCAAAATCTAACCAATATTTTTGCCAAACAGAGTGACAGTATTGGTATTGAAATAAATCCCCGCAAAATCAATATCGTTCAGATAGCCAAAAAAGGTCAAAAATACAAACTACTTAAAAATGTTTCGGCTAATGTTCCTGATGGCGTGTACGAAGATGGTCAAATTGTCGATGCTTTAACTCTATCAGAGTTAATTAAAGATACGCTTAAAGTTAATAATATTAAAGCCAAAAGAGTCGTTAGTGCTGTGCCAATGCGGGAAGCAATTATCAGAATCGTTCCCGTTCCTGCCGAACTAGACGAAGAAGAGTTAAAAGATATGGTTCTGGTTCATGAAGCGGGCATGTATTTGCCATATCCGCGAGAAGAAGTAGATCTCGATTATGTTAAGTTGGGCTACTTTATGGACGAAGACGGCATTGAAAAAGTCAACGTTTTATTAGTTGCAACCAGAAAAGAAGTTACCGACCTCTATTTAGAAGTTTTCGAGCATGCAAATTTACAAACTGTCGTACTCGAAATTAATAGCTTTGCTCTGATTAGAACTATTCGCGAACAGCTTCGTCAGTTTGGTTCTAGAGAGGGAGTAGTTTTAGTCGATATTGATTTTGATAGCACTGAAATTGCCATAATTGTCGAGGGAGTACCTCAGTTTTCGAGAACCGTACCTGTAGGACTCGAACAGATGTATGATTCGATGTCTCAAGCAATAGGTGATGAAAATATTGTTGATGACTTAGAGTTCTTGCAGCAGGTTCGGTTGATGGAAAATGTACCCAGCGAAGAAGACGATATGGATGCTTCCATTATTACTTCTGCCGTTTTGAGAGTTTTGAGCGAACTGACCGATGAATTGGGACGATCGATCAATTTTTATCTCAACCAAAGCGAAGATTTGGAAATAGCCCAATTATTGCTGGCAGGTCCAGGAGCAGCGATCGCGCAACTCGATGACTTTTTAACTCAAAAATTAAACTTACCCGCTCTCAAAATCGATCCTGTAATGGCTTTGGCATTAGAAGCAAACGATAGTATCGCACCTTTTCAACGGCCTGGCTGGGGCGTGGCTCTGGGTTTGGGCATGAGAGAAGACTGAGCGAAATTTTTACTGTAAGTAATTACTAAAAATCACTATTTACTTATTATGTATAGTTTAGATATTAATTTTCTTAAAGACCGAGACTTAGTAACAACCTCGGAAACTACTACCAAGTCTCTAACCGATCCTTCGGCTCTTGCTGACAAAGCACCTATCGCTATCGGAGCAGCAGTGGCTCTCATTTTTCCCGCTTTGATGTTTGGCTATCTCAAACGTGTAGAAGCTAAAACTGCCGAGCTTGAAGGAGAGATTCAACAGACACAGGGTGAAATAGCGAAGCTCAGTCAAGAAAACAGCCAGCTAGACGAACTAAAGCAACAGGTAGAGACAGCAAAAGCAGAAACCCAGGCTTTTGTCAGCGTATTTGAAAAGCTCACTCCCTGGGCGGCAATTTTGCAGGAAGTTAGCGATCGCACTCCCCCTGGAGTAAGAGTAGATTCTCTTCAGCAAACGGGTGCGGAAGGAGAAGCAGGTATCAATTTAGCAGGTGTGGCTCTTTCTTACGATGATGTGAATGACTTTGTACTGTTTTTAGAACGCTCGCCTTTTTTCGATAGTCGAAACACTAAATTAAACGGTGCTAGCACCACCGAATTAGCGGTCAATTTTGAAGACGAACCAGAATTACCCGAAAATGCTTCTTTGGTCATTCCTCAAGGAGTTAAATATACTATTTTCGCTCAATTGAGCGACACTCCAACTTCACAACTAATCCAGGAAATAAACAATAAAGGTTCGGTTGGAGTTGTTACCAGATTAAAAACCCTAGAACGTCAAGGAGCGATCGCAAAATGACTTTAACAGGTGATTTTCTAGATGAAAAAGAGCTAGAAGCAGATTATCCGTCTGCCTTTGGCATTACCTTTACCCCCCAGGTTTCGGGAATTGCTCTGGCAATTTTGGGAATTGTAGGGGCAGGCTATATTTACTTTAATATGGTCGCACCCGCACGGGCAAAATACCAAGAAGTTCTAACTCAAGAGCAACAAACAGCAGGACAACTACAGGGACTTAAATCTGGCGATATACAACAGCAAATTGCCGAGTTAAATGCAGAAATAGAACGGCAAGAAGCACTAAAGTCTACCATTTTAGCTATGTATACCAATGAAAGCGACTTAGAAACTTTGTTGATCGATCTCAACAGTTTTATCGCTGCCAATCAAGGTACATTACTGCAATATCAGCCAGACAGCGGCGTTACTGTGGTGGAAGACGCTTCTTTAGGAACGGAACTACAGGGAAAGGTCAAACGCAAAGGAATATCTCTAACTATTGAAGGGACGTTTAAGCAAACTAAAGGAATTATCCGCGATATAGAAAGATTGCAGCCTCTGTTGATGGTCAAAAACATTAACTCTAGCATTAGCGAAGAGCCAACGGCAGCCCTATCGAGCGATCGCAGCGCAATTGTACCCCAGCAAGAGGCAAAACTCAAAACTCAAATACAGCTAGACGCTATTTTGGCTCGAACTCCAGAAGAACTCGAAGCAGCTAAGGCAACTGCCGAAGAAGCACCACAACAGTAATATCGTCAAGAAATTTTACAAGTAGAACTATTTTTATTCGTTATCAATATTAGGTTGAGGAAAAACTATGAATAATCATCGCGATCGCTTTTCTTTATTAACGGGATTAACAGTAATGCTGTTGGCAGCTAACCCCGCACTTGCTGCCGAAAATTCGATTACTGGAGTAAATCTAAAAGAAATTGATAACAAGCTCGAACTAAAACTGACAACTAAAAATAATGCTGAAGCTTCTTTCTTTACCGTTCGCAATCAAAATACTATTGAAGCTAATCTCTTAGATACCGAACTAGAGCTACCAGAAGGAGATAGGTTTGAGCAAACTAAACCCTTTCCTGGTATTGACTCAGTTGAAATTACTAAAGTAGATAAAGAAAATACTAAAGTTGTAGTTACTACTGAAAAAGATTTCGATCTCAAACAACTGCAACAACAAGAAAAAGAAATTCTTCTCAGTCTGGAGCGATCGCACCAACCTAATAAACTACAGGAATTAGGTAAAAAAGCGATCGACACTGTTAAGCAAACCTATAATTCGGCTTTTGGTAGCGATAGCAAGTCTAAAGATGAAGTCAAACCCGCTCCCAAACTGGCTCAAAACACCACTTCCGAAATAATTATCGACGATCGCGTAGAAGATTTATCCAATAGCGAGCCTCTACCAGCCTCAACTCCTCCAGAAGGTTTAGTTCAGAACAATACCGAACCCGATGTTTTAGTTCCCAACCCCGATGTTGAAATTACGGGAGGCAATCAAAATCTTCCCACCTTACCGAGAGCCGTCGCTCCTCCTGTAGGAGACATGGCGGTTTCTAATATCGATGCCAGTCCCGATATTGTCGATTTAGGTTCTGAGACTATTGTGCCTCGTTTAGTTTTACGTGATGCACCTGTTAGAGAAGTATTATCGATACTGGCTCGCGAGGCTGGATTAGATATTGTCTTTTCTCTAAGCGAAACTGAAGGCGCACCAACCAACGAAGAAGGAGAAGTAATTGGTCCTACCGTAAGCTTGGATTTAGAAAATCAATCCGTACAAGAAGCATTTAATTCGGTGCTTTTAGTTTCTAATTTGAATGCTAATCGTAAAGGTAATATTATTTACATTGGCGATAAATTACCTCCTCAAGCCCGCAATTTAATCAGTCGCACTCTCCGCCTCAACCAAGTTCGTGCTGAGAACGCAGCATTATATCTGGCTAGTCAGGGCGCACAGGGTAAAAGACTAACTACGGAAGTAGAAGAAACTATCGATCCCGAAACAGGACGAGTAGTTCAAAGAGTCGAATTACCAGCTACCTTAGAAAATCTCGATGGCGGTTTGGAAGATGAAGACGGTACCCAAGCACTTTTACTCCAAGGATTACAGGTATCTACAGATGACCGTCTTAACTCCATTACTTTAGTTGGCGAACCGCGTAAAGTAGAAGTCGCAACCTCTTTCTTAACTCAATTAGATGCCCGTCGCCGTCAGGTAGCAGTTAATGTCAAAGTTATAGATGTTAACTTACTCAATCAGGATGCCTATAACAGCAGTTTTTCTTTTGGAATTAACGATACTTTCTTCGTACAAGATAATGGTTCTGCTATTCTTAACTTTGGTGATACCGCACCACCTAATGCCGCACAAGTAAACAGCAGTCAGTTTTTTCCTACTATCGCTCCTTTACAAGTAGGGGAGGCAGAGTTAGCACCCTTCTTTGATATTCAAGAAAATACTCCTTTTAATGAAATAAATCCTGGTTTTAATGAATTTACTGACACTACTATTCCTTATGCTCGTCCTAATTTCGGTAAAAACAACAATCCTTTTCAACCAGGACTATCGGACGTAAATATCGATTCAGAGACTGGACAAATTGAATATGAATATAGTCTTCCTAGTCTATTTCAATTTCCCGACAGTTTTTTATCTCAGTTAGAAGCTAGAGTTACCAATGGTAACGCCAAAATTCTTACCGATCCGACTTTGATGGTGCAGGAAGGACAGCAGGCGACGGTAAAACTGGCGCAAAACATTGTTGAGAGTGTAGAGACTAGCATTGATGCCGAAAGTGGCGCAAGAACTATTACACCAGTTATCGGTGAAGCTGGTGTAGTCCTGACTGTCAACATCGAACGCATTGATGATAATGGTTTTATTTCTCTCTCTGTGAGTCCTACTGTAAGTTCTGTGGGTCAAACCCAGGAATTTGATAGTGGCGGTGGTGCGACTAACATTTTGAACTTGTTGAGTAAGCGCGAACTGAGTTCTGGTTTGGTTCGCCTTAGAGATGGTCAAACCTTAATTCTTTCGGGAATTATTCAAGACCAAGAGCGGACAACTGTATCGAAAGTACCGATCTTAGGCGACATTCCCTTACTCGGTTCTTTGTTTAGAAGCACGGACAAAGCCAACGAACGGGCAGAAGTCATAGTTCTGTTGACTCCTGAAGTGGTTGACGAAGATTCTAACTTTGGTTATGACTACACCCCAGGTAAAGAAAGTCGCGAACTCCTTAGAGAAAATGGGGTTGGTCTTCCTGGTAATCCTTAACTTAAATTAAAAATCTTCATAACTCATGCAGTTGAATAAATTTTGTTTTCCTGCACTTCAAAATCTGAAAGAAAAGATTGTGAAAACCCTTAAAAACAAAGGGTTTTAGAGGCAAGTATGTAAATTTCATCTCCCGCTCTGTGACCAATTTTTAAGCTCGAAAACGAAAAAATTGTTGAAATCTATATAAATTAATGGTTTTGACGCTCCATATTTGCCAAGTAGAGCTTAGAATAAGGCAGTGAAATACACAGTCTATGGTTATTGTGGGGATTTTTCTCTACTAATGCTATAAATTAAGCTGGTTATTTCGTTTAAATAAGCCAAAATTACACACTAGAAGGAGATTATTCTATGAATAAAGGTGAATTAGTCGATCGCATTTCTCAAAAAGCGACTGTTACCAAAAAACAAGCCGATGCAGTTTTATCGGCAGCAATCGAAACCATTATGGAAGCCGTATCCGATGGCGACAAAGTTACTTTAGTCGGCTTTGGTTCTTTCGAGCGACGCGATCGCAAAGAAAGAGAGGGACGTAACCCAAAAACTGGCGAAAAAATGTCAATTCCTGCGACTCAAGTACCAGCTTTTTCCGCAGGTAAACTATTTAAGGATAAAGTCGCTCCTAAATAGCCTTATTGGCATTTACTTTTTGTCCAGACCAAAACACGGTGGAAATTTAGCTTGGGCAGCCGCAATTGCAGGCTGTCCAGTTTCTGCTATTCTGGACTTTTCTGCCAGTATCAATCCTTTAGGATTGCCTCAAAGCGCGATCGCAGCAATTAATAATAATCTGGAACGGCTTACTGCATATCCCGATCCAAACTATGCTCGGTTGCGCTCTGTTTTGGGCGATTACCATAACCTTAGTCCCGACTATATTTTGCCTGGTAACGGTTCGGCAGAATTGTTAACCTGGGCAGCTAGGGAGTTAGCCCAACAAGAAGTTACATATTTAGTTACTCCTGCTTTTGGCGATTACCAAAGAGCATTATCGGCTTTTAACGCTAATATTTCTGTCTGTCATTGGTTAGAATTCCCTCGCAATACACAACCGAAACTAAATAGAGCGGGAATAATTATTAATAATCCTCATAACCCAACGGGTAATCTATGGACGAGAGAGGAGATTTTACCTTATCTGGAAAGATTTGAGCTAGTGGTTGTAGATGAAGCCTTTATGGACTTTTTGCCCAGCGATCGCGAACAAAGTTTAATTGCCTGGGTCAAAGATTTTCCTAATTTAATAATCTTACGTTCTCTAACCAAATTTTACAGCTTACCTGGGCTACGTATCGGCTATGCGATCGCTCATCCCCACAGGCTACAACGTTGGCAACAATGGCGCGATCCCTGGTCGGTGAATATATTAGCTGCACTTGTCACCGAAGCAGTTCTCCAAGATTATGAATTTCAACAACGGACATGGGAATGGCTACCTACAGCGCGATCGCAATTGTTTGAGGGCTTATCGAAAATTCCCCAACTCCAGCCATTAGCAGGTGCGGCAAATTTTCTATTAGTTAAGTCGGAAATATCTTGTACTCAACTACAGCAAACATTACTGAAACAAGACAAAATTTTAATTAGAGATTGCCTTAGCTTTCCCGAACTAGGCGATCGCTATTTTCGTGTAGCAGTCCGTTTAGCAGAAGACAATCAGATTTTAGTTAGTGCGATCGCTAGAATTCTACAGAAAGATTAATTATTAATTCTTTCCAAATGATAAGCGCGATTTTTAGAATAAGGAGAAGGTTTTGTCTCTACTTGAGGTACGAGCAAGTAAATTAAGATAAAACCGATTAAAATCACCGCTGTCTTGGTTCCACCGTTAATTTTCCAATTAAATAATTGCGTAGTCAATTTGCTAGTTGAGGGTAATAATACCAACCCCATCATCAAAAAAAACGTTCCAATAAGTAAATATGGTGGTGGATTCATTAATGCAGCAAAACAAGCTACAAAAAATGCTGCGCTGCAAAATCGGTTAAGGCGCGAGACTATCAAGTTTACGATCTTTAATAGCATTTTGAAGTAAGTAATAGATTGTCTTTATCCTTGCTTCATAATTCCCAATTAATAAGCAAAAATGTCAATGAATATCCTGACGTTTGCTCGATCGGCAGCGATTGCTAGTGGCTTAATTAAATAATAGTAAATTTAGAGACGGTGTTGTTAACGTTAAATTTAAATTAAACCACTGACTTTTTACAGTAAGTTTACCTATTTAAAAAACAAGTAAGTAATTATAAATATGTAACTATTTTAAACCAATAATACTTAAAGATTTATACCAATGATAGAACTACTATATTTAGCTTCTCAAATTCAATGCGGTACTAACGGTTCTCCTATAAATGTCAATATTGATATCTATCAGAATAGTCAGTTGGTAAGAACTATATCAGTAGAGGAAAAAGTTTTACTACCTGTTGATTCTGTACGGGATTTGACATTTAAATATAGTTTTGTCAATTCTAGCTGTAACCCTAGCACTCCCACCGAAATGGTTTTGGCTCCTAACGATTTAGTTCCCGATCTTCCTGGCGCATACGAACAACAATCCATCCAAGAAATTTTAGATGGCTTGAATGATTACGAAGAACTATTTTTAGTAGAGTTGGGAACAACTAATACTGCAAGTTCGGCTTACGATCTACAAGATGTGATGATGATTGTTAATAATAATCCCGTAGTTTTTGCCGATTAATATTTCTTTTTAAATTAGCGATCGCTCTATCTTACTAATTGATTTACTTCTAAGTTTTTTAAATTTCTATTTTCTGTATCATTATGAAAAATACTAACACAATCGCTAATACTATTTTCGCTATTGCCAGTTCATTTTTTATAACGGGTGCAGTCGTCCAAAATTCATCATTGAAAGATCTAGGAATTGGCACCTTTATCGCTACGGGGTTAATTAAACAAGAAACTATTAACAAGCGCGAACGTGCTACTACAAAGCAAAAGCTAACCGATTGGCAAAATAATATTTACGAATGTCTTGAAACCATATCGCGATCGTTAGAATCTACAGAAAATGAACTTAACCACAAACATCAAGAGTTAGAAAATAAAGTTGTCAAATCTAATTTGCAATTCGATCGTCAATTGCAAAATATAGAAGTAAAACTAAAACATCATCAACAGACAATTGACAAAAACAAGCAGCAACTAAAAGCGCAGGAAAAACAGCAAAATAAAATGCGATCGTAGTATGATAAATTACAGCACCGTGTTAAAAAAATAGAAAAAAACAAAGCTACAAATTTAAAATTTAAAACCGAATCTACTCAGTTTTCAAAGTCCTCAAAAATTACCTCGCAATTAATTGCTGAAAAGCCTACTACTCATGTGTATATAGATGGTAATAATCTAAATTGTTCTATTTTTCGGATGAAATCAAAAATAGATTATCAAGCATTAAAATCTTATTTGCAATCCTGTTATAACCCATTTAACAGCAAATCAAAGCTAAATTTTTATAGTGGTGTTTATTCTGGAAGTAAAAAAATAGAAGAGCATTCTCATTTGCGTAGACTTGGTTATCGAGTCACCTGTTTGCCTAAAGATATTCATCAAGATGGTACTTCTAAAACTAGTGGAGACGATGTAAATATTGCCATCGATATTATAGACGAAGTAAAATCTGGCGATCGCGTTATCTTGATTAGTGGTGATGGAGATTTTTGCCCCGTTATTAAAAAAATCAAGCAACGCGATGTTAAAGTTACGATTATTGCTGCACAGGATTCTGTTAACAATCGACTACGATTTTTAGCAGATGAGTATATCGATCTTAATACTATTAAAAACTCAATTGCTAGTAAGGTAGGTATTGCCGCTTAATTAATTCGCAATTAATATTTTGCTTTTAGATAGGCGATCGCGCCATCGCGATCTTTTATTTTTCCATCTAAAATTGCCCATAATAAATCGTCGAGAATTTGTTTGTAGATTGGACCTGGAGAATAACCTAAAGTTTTGAGATCGTTGCCGTTTAAAGGTGGTTGAACTTTAGATAATCGTGTCATATATTGCCAGACTATCCGACGTATTGTTAGAGAATTTCTAATCGCAAATAAAACTAAACCAATAAATTTATATGGACGAAGTAACTGATAAATTTCGCTAGATTTATCGCTCGATTTTAACTGTTCGGCTATTTCTGTTTCTAGTTTTTGCAATTGTCTGAGACGTTGCAGACTGTCTTTAGGTAGCTGTAGATTGGTAGCGACAATTTTTCTTTCCGAAGGAGGTAAATGAGCGATTAAGATTTCTAGTCTAATTAACCAGTGTTGCCAGTCGCGATTGGGATCTAAATATTGTAACCAACCCGAACCCGTTTTTACTTGTCGCCAAAGTTCTGTAGTTAATTCCAAATCTGGATGCAGACAGCGCAATGCCTTTAAATCTGATAGTAACTTTAAAGCAGGTTGCCAATAGTTGCTGTCAAGAATATATTTTAATTCTGCTCTCAATCGGGTAGTCAATGCTGGTGCTTGGCGATCGCTCAAACGCAGGCGATCGTACACGCCGCTGTCAATGGCATAACGAATATAGCCCTCAGTTTGAGGTTCGATGGTAAAACCCAACCGCACTGCAAACCTTACTGCCCGATAGATGCGTGTCGGATCTTCAATAAAGCTGTTGGGATGAAGCACTCTAATTAAACCAGATTCCAAATCTAACAAACCGCCAAAAAAGTCCAACAAATCTCCTTTACGAGATAATTCTCTTTTTCTAGGTGGCGTTAGTCTAACTGCCAGAGCATTAATAGTAAAATCGCGACGGTACAAGTCTTGACGAATCGAACTGGCTTCCACTTCGGGGTTAGCGGCTGGATAGGGATAAAATTCGGTTCTGGCAGTAGCAATATCGATCCAGAGATTACCTAAGATTGGATCTTGATGCCAGAGTAATGCTGCAGTTTGAAACTCGCCATGAACGGATAAACGAGCTTGAGGATAAATTTCCCTAATAGTTTCGGCTAATGCTACGCCAGCGCGGTTGTCAGCCGCTCGATGAAATCCGTCTACTACTAGATCGATATCTTGCAATAGTAAACATTCTTTATCTTTTGCCAACAGAACATCTCTTACGCCACCACCAACTAAATACAAATTCCATCCTTTTGCCTTTGCTTCTTGACTTACTTGGGATAAAAGCTGCCAAATAGGAGGTTCTAGACGTTGTTGCAGAGTCGGTAATAAATGAGAAGTAAACTTGGGTTTAGCACCTATGTCTGGAGAGATCGCGCTGCGATCTTGATGTAGCTGCCGCAAAACATCGGTGCGAGTAACTACGCCAATTAATCGTTCGTCGTCCAGTACGGGTAGTCTGCCAATATCATAAGTTACCATCAATGACTCAATCTCTGGCAATGGCGTATCGGGAGTAATAGTTTTTAAATTACGGCTCATGTATCCCTTGACTGGGGCATGGCTAAAGCCATGATGTAAAGCCAGATCGAGATCGCGACGAGAAATCACCCCTACCAGGCGATCGCTCTCATCAACTACCGACAGTCCCGAATGACCGTAGCGAAACAAAATTCTTTGGGCGTGTTCGATGGTAGTAGTGGGGCGAATAGTGCGAACGGGAGAAGACATCAAGTCTCTAGCAGTAGGGGGATGGGGAATTTGTTCTTGTAACTGACTGATTATTTGTTGCCAAATATATGTAGGTTCTTTAGTATTGATCGTCATTGACGCAGCCTGAGCGTGTCCGCCACCGCCAAAAGCGGCAAACAATTCATTTAAATCGATCTCTTTAAGACGCGATCGCCCGATAACTACTAATTTTTTTTCGTTTTTTTTGTTGTATTGATGTCCTAACAACAGAACGTCGCTTTCGGTCAGATCGATTAATCTCGCCGCCAAGCTAGACAAACCAGGTACAAATTCATCGGTTTGCAACAAAACTGAAGCTAGCGCATAACCTCTAATATTTTCTACTTGCAAATCTGCTAGAGCCTGTTGAAGTAATTCCTGTAGTTGAGGTGATAATCCAGGTTCGACATATTCCGAGATAATATCGACATTAGCTTGATTTTCCATCAGCCAAGCCAAAGCTTTTGCATCTCTGGGGGTAGTACCGCTATAGGTTAGCGAACCCGTATCGACATGAATGCCGAGAGCCATTGCTGTCGCCTCAAAAGGCGTAGGCACAATTGCCTGTTGTTGTAATAACTCAACTATATATGTCGTTATTGCCCCTAAAGATTCGGTATGGATTTTAGTTGCGGGGATATCTGAGGTCAAATCTACATGATGATCGTAAATTTCGAGTTCAGTTACGTTAGGTAAATCCAACCACTCAACGGCTTTTCCCAGGCGATCGCGCTTTTGGGTATCGACAATATTAATTGCAGTGATGCTTTCAGGAGTAATCGATCGCAATTCTACTAAAGCAAATTCATCGCGATATAGAGCCAAAAAATTCTTAACCGCACGGTGTGCGCCTCCCGTTAAGACAATTTTGGCTCCTGGTTTGAGGCGCGATAGAGCGATCGCCGAACCTAGAGCGTCAAAATCTACCGTTTGGTGGCATAAAATTATATCCATCGACCCTACGAATCAATCGTTCCCGTTAGCGGAGAACTAGCACTAGCATATTGCTTGATGGGAATTCTACCTGCCAAATACGCTAGTCTTCCTGCTACTGTTGCCATGCCCATAGCTTGTGCCATTGCTGGAGGGTTTTTAGCCAGGGCGATCGCGCTATTAACCAGTAAGGCATCTGCCCCTAGTTCCATAGAATATGCGGCTTCGCTGGGCAAACCAATACCCGCATCCACTACTACAGGTACATTGGCTTCTTCGATAATAATTTGAATATTAGCGGCGTTCTTAATCCCCTGTCCCGAACCAATAGGAGAACCCAAAGGCATTACCGTCGCACAGCCTACTTCTTCTAGCCGTTTTGCCAGTAAGGGATCGGCGTTGATATAAGGTAAGACAGCAAAACCTTCTTTTACTAGCTTTTCGGCAGCTTCTAAGGTGCCAATGGGATCGGGTAATAGATATTTAGCATCGGGAATAACTTCTAGCTTGACAAAGTTATTATCTTCCTGACCGAGCAGTTTTGCCATTTCTCGACCTAACCTAGCTACTCGTATGGCTTCTTCTGAGGTTTTACAGCCAGCAGTATTGGGCAACATCCAGATTTTACTCCAGTCGATCGCCTCTGCCAAACCTTCATGTCCTGCGGCTTTAGTTTGCACTCGGCGGACGGCAACGGTAACAATTTGACAACCGCTAGCTGCAATACTTTGCTGCATCGCTTCAATACTGGGGTATTTCCCCGTACCCGTCATTAAACGCGATTGAAAGGTTCGTCCTGCGATAACTAAATCTTCGTTATGTTCTGTTGTTGCAGGTAAAGAGATTTGTTGAGGGGAGGTGCCGTTACTTTGTAACTCAAGCATACTTTTGACTTCTAACTTTTGACTTTTGACTTTGATTTGTTGAAAACGTAGATAGCTAAAATGCTTCAGTAGTGGATCGGCTTTTTGTTCCGAGATTAAATCTGCCATTATCCTAGCCGTAATAGGTGCTAGCAAAATACCGTTGCGGTAGTGTCCTGTAGCCAAAAATAAATTATCACAGCTACCTCGACCTAAAATGGGCAACTCATCGGGAGTACCAGGACGAAAACCCCACCACAATTCTTCTATTTGCAAGGGCGCGAGCGCGGGATAGAGTCTGGTAGCTTTATTTAACAAACTCTGTATTCCTTGAGCTGTATTGCCTGGTGTCCAAGAGATTTCTTCTACTGTAGCACCGACAATTAAGCGTCCGTTTTCTGAGGGCGCGAGATGCGATGAAGCCTCGCATCTTCTAGTCGCCAGTCTAGGAACTAAATAAACATCTTCGCCAAATAAAACTTGTTGCGATAAAGGCTGAATCTCTGGAGGCATTTTTAATGCTAGCATTTGTCCTTTAACGGGACGTACTGGTAAAGGTAACAGTTGACTTATCCAAGAACCAGCAGCGATAACGTATTGCTCTGATTCTATATTGCCAATATCGGTAACTAAACTAGCTACTCGTCCCTGCTGTTGTCGAATTGCTTTTACCGTAACTCCTTCTTTAAGTTCAATACCGAGAGTTCGAGCGGCTTGCAGAAGCGATCGCATTAATGCCCGATTATCTACCTGTCCATCTTCGGGATGCCACCAACCACCAACGACATCTTTACCCAAACCCGACTGATAATGTCGAATTGCAGTTTCATCCAGCCAAATGCTGCTACGAGCGGTTTCAATCGCTGATGGCTGAGTGTACACAGGTGCTAAAATACCGCGTGGTAAATAACCCGTATCTATTCCCGTTAGTTCTTCTAGCTTGCCGATCCATTCGGGATAGAGATCGCGCGATCGCAGACACAATTCCCTCATTGGCTCAGAATCGATCTGTTCTGCCATTGGTGCCAGCATTCCTGCCGCCGCATTAGCCGCCGCCTCACTACTATTACGGCTAACCACCATAACGTCTGCACCGCGCCGCTTTAACTCAATCGCGATCGCCAATCCAACTATACCGCCACCAACAACTACTATCTCTGCTGCTTTCATTTCTATCCCGCTCGTCTCTATATAAACTTTATCTCGAAAATTAGCAGCCATGAAGACAAAGTAGAAATTGCTATGTCTACCTTTATCTCCGATGAAGCAGATTTACAAAAACATGAAGTCATGCCGTAGGCTTATCGCGCTTCATTTCTTAGATATCGTCGGTTAGTGCAGCGATCGCTCTGGCATTAGATTCTATAATTTTTTTAAGATCGGTCATTTTTGAAAAAGCTTTTTAGGTAAAAGTTAATATATTTCGTGGTTTGAGCTATATCTAGATTAACTTACCAGTAAACTGAAGACTCATAATGTTAAAGTCAATCAGCAAAAGTATTTTAGCTTATTTTGACTGTTAAAATTGTTTGAGTACTGTTAATTAGCTTAGAATTAAAAGCTTAGAGCTTATAGCTTTTTTAAACTAAATTTCCCTGTAACGCATAGCGAATTAATTCTACGCGGTTGTTTCTACCAGTTTTACGCAATAAGCTACTGACATATTTTTCAATAGTACGAGGTGAAAGATGCAGTTGATTACCAATTTCTGGATTTGAATGACCATCCATTAGTAAAATGAGGACTTCACGTTCGCGTTGGGTTAGTTCTAAATGTTCGCAAAATTCTGGCAAATTATTACTGCTGTTGCCATCGTTGTTATCTAACTGCGGTTTTTCTCGTTCTTCCTCCTGAGAAAATCGTAGTTCTGAATGAATCATTTGCGATCGCTCTAACAGATTGCGAATGACCGCACCTAATTCTACTAATTCAAAAGGTTTTGGTAAATAAATATCGCAACCCGCCTCATATCCTTTAACACGCTCGTTTACGCTATTGTGTTCGGTGAGAAAAATTACTGGCAGCAGACGAAATTTTGGTAGTTGACGAATTTTTTTAACTAACTCGTAACCATTAATTCCTGGCATTTTGATGTCAGAAATTAGTAAATGAGGATGAAATTTTTCCAACATTAATAATGCACTATTTCCGTTCTCAGCAGCGATCGCTGAATATCCCCGATCTTCGAGATAGTCTTTAACAGACAAGCGAATACTCGGGTCGTCCTCGGCAATTAAAATTAATAAAGGCATTAAGTATTATTAATGTTAGGTCAGTATACATATGTAACTTTACATATAGTTTATTAGAAATAAATCTATATACAAAATTATAGTTTATTTAAACTTTACAAAATTGCGCTTGTTTTAGCAATAAATAGTGTATAATTGAGCCTAACAATCTACAAGTTGATAATACTTAGTAGTACAAATTTTAGAACTAAAATCAATAGCCTTGAGAAAGATTTTAGTTTTTAGTTAAGCAACTTTAGTCAAATTTAACTGCATCAAACTATTTTTAGCTCGTTCTAAGTCGTAGTGAAATGGTTTTTTGACTGGTTGATAGTCGCGATCGTTCGGTTCTCCATGGCGCTGTAAGGCATTAACCAACAAACAATCTTCTGAGTTGGGATTAATCGCACCATGCAGCACGTTGGGAGGAATTGTAACTGCCTGGGGATAGTGTTCGCTTAAGGGAATATATTGATAGCGACGATTGTAAAGCACTACCAGAACAAAGCTACCTTTTACTACTAGCAGATGGTCTGTTTGATGTTTGTGAACGAATAAATCGTCAACCGTGTTAGCAGGAACTTTTACCACCATTGTTTCATCGCTAGACAAAGGAGTATAAAACTCTGCCATTCCTCCTTTAATTGATTCTATTGGGCGAATTGTTACTCCTTTAATTAGTCCCATGTTTGCACTTTGGTATTTGGTAGATAGTTAATGCTCCTATTTTAACTACCAATTTTAAAATTTATGCGATCGAAACGACATTTTAGTGCCATTTTATGATATAGAAATAATTTTTATAAATTTCGCTTGCTACAAATTGACTTAAGGATGAAGTGAGACAGAAGAAAGATGAAGGGACTTGAAAACATCTTCCTTCTTCCTTTTTCTTTCGTTATTTTTGCCAGAAAACTTCAAGACTATCTGGTTGACCGAGATTGCCTTTTAAAATCAAACCGCGATCGTTAGCATTAAGATGGCGGATTATTTTATAAATAGTTTCAATCTGGTCTGTAGACTTGGCTTTTTCTGCTAGTTCCAACAAAGACAGTGGAGAACGAGCGTGTTTTAAAATATCGACAACACGATCTTGTAGCTTAAGTACGGAATTTGCAGCTTTTTTACCTGCCTCCACTCCAGGTTGATGATAGGCATTGATATTAATTAATGAAGCGTAGATAGTGACAGTACGTTCGTAAAGAGCTATTAAAGCACCAACATTAAACTCATCGACTCTAGAAATGGTAATTGTAATCGAGTCTCTTTGCTTATCGAAAAGTGCTTGGCGCGTTCCCAACAAAAAGCCTAAAAGATAGTCTCCAGAAGTAATTCCAGGTTCTATTTCTACGGGTTTACCTTCTCGATCTTCCAGTACCTCGACAAAAGTTAAAAAGAAATTATTTACTCCTTCTCTTAGCTGTTGTACGTAAGCGTGTTGGTCGGTAGAGCCTTTGTTGCCATATACGGCAATACCTTGATTAACCACATTACCATCGAGGTCTTTTTCTTTACCCAACGACTCCATAACTAGCTGCTGGAGATAGCGACTAAACAACAACAGGCTATCTTTATAGGGCAAGATTACCATGTCTTTTTCTCCCTGACCGTTACCAGCATAGTACCAAGCCATAGCTAGCAAAGCAGCAGGGTTGTTTTTGAGATCGTGTTTTCTGGTTAGAGCGTCCATTGCTTTGGCACCGTCTAACATCTCTACGATATTAATTCCCTGTAGTGCGGCGGCAACCAAACCAACGGCAGATAGTTCTGAAGTACGCCCGCCTACCCAATCTCGCATGGGAAAAATTTCTAACCAGCCTTCTCTTTTGGCAATTCCTTCTAATTTACTGCCCTTACCTGTAATTGCAACGGCATGAGCGGCAAAATCTAAATTACTGTCTTGATAGACTTTTTGGACTTCTAACATTCCGTTGCGAGTTTCTGCGGTACCGCCAGATTTAGAGATCGTCAAAACTAAAGTAGTATCCAAGCGATCGCCGATTTGAGCTAAAATTGTATCGATTCCTTCGGGATCGCTATTATCGATAAAGTGAATGTCTAACGGTGCGTCTAAAGGAGCTAGAGCCTGAGCGACAAATTGTGGTCCTAATGCCGAACCACCTATACCAATAGAGAGAATATCGGTGAATTTGCCTCCAGTTGGAGGAGTAATTTTTCCACTATGAATCTGTTTGGCAAAGTGGAGAATGCGCTCTTGCGTCTCGATAATGTCTTGTTTTAGTTCTTTAGTAGGAGCGAGTTCGGGGTCGCGCAGCCAATAGTGACCGACCATTCGGTCTTCATCGGGATTGGCAATTTCACCTGCTTCTATACCATCAATATCTTGAAATGCCTTTTCAAATTTGGGTTTCATGTCTCTGACAAAGGCATCATCGAAGCTAATACGGCTAATATCTAGATAGAATTCTAAATCTTTGTCGTAGTAAAGCCAGTCTTGGTAGCGTTGCCAAAGTTTAGCGGTATCCATAGAATTTTTCTTAGTTTAAGCACAAAGTTCAATAGTTAAGTGTAGTAGAAGCTATTTAGACTTCAGTAGCTACTTTAGATTTTCTCCAATTTTAAGCAATTGCCTCGAACAATTAATGCCCGTTAACAACTTCTCCACTATTAGAATCAAAAATAAATAATTTTTCTGCATCGAATCGAACCTTTAAAAGCTCTCCTGGCTTTCCCTGCCAAGCAGCATCGGTGATGAAACCGAGGCTTAAATTAGAGTCTGGTAAGCTAGCTTTGACTAGAGTTTCTCTGCCTAAAGGCTCGATAAGATCTACTACCAACATGATGCCCGATGCCGTGTCTGAAGGAACTACTGTAATATGTTCGGGACGAACACCTAAATCAAATTTACGCAACCCAGATGCTTGTATGCGGCTAGACATTGCTAGAGGAACTGGTATTTTTTGCCGCTTGCCGTTGTCGGTAACGTCGATCGCCAAACTATCGTCTTGATAAGTTACTGACAAAATATTCATCGGTGGATTACCTAAAAAGCTAGCTACCATGCGATTGGCAGGATGAGCGTAGACTTCTTGGGGTTTGCCTATTTGCTGAATTTTACCGTTTTCCAGCACTACTACGCGATCGCCTAAAGTCATGGCTTCTACTTGGTCGTGAGTGACATAAACTGTAGTAATGCCGACGCGATCGTGCAGTCGTTTTAATTCGGCTCTAGTATCGTCTCTTAATTGAGCATCTAAATTAGATAGAGGTTCGTCTAGTAAAAACACCTGTGGCTGTCGAGCGATCGCCCGTCCTAAAGCTACTCGCTGTTGTTGTCCTCCCGATAGCTGTTTGGGCTTGCGTTTGAGTAGGTGTTCTATATTGAGCGATCGCGCTACTTCCCCTACTCTGTTTTCAATCTTCGTGGAATTTTCGTTACGCATTTTTAAGCCAAAAGCCAAGTTTTCCGCTACGCTCAGGTGGGGATACAAAGCATAGTTTTGGAATACCATCGCTACATCTCGCTGTCTGGCGGGGATATCGTTTACTAGGCGATCGCCGATATAGAGTCTGCCGCTAGTAATCGATTCTAATCCCGCAATCGCCCTTAAAACCGTCGATTTACCACAGCCAGAAGGTCCGACTAAAACCCAAAAAGCGCGATCCTCTATTTCAAAGGTGATATCTTCAATTGCCGTTACGTTACCAAATTTACGGGTAACTCCCTGCAAGCTTACTCGTGCCATCTGCGATCTAGTATTTTTTTAGCGTCAGTTATTTATTATCAAGCATTTTGTAGCTATCTTCTGACTTATGGTTTTGCTGAACGATAAAATAAATTTTTTAGCAATCGCCAGTCGAAACTAAACTGAGCTTAAGGGCGATCGGGCATTTTTTTAGCTTGGATATAACTTATTCAGATGACAAAAGGTGAACCAATCAGATAATTTGGCAAAAAGAAGAAATAATTATCAATTGTCTATTAATAAAGTTGGTAGGCGCGATCGCTTTTAATTCAACGTCAGTTTGCTTTTGCCTTACCTTCACCGATAAGTTCTGTAATCATCGAACTCATGTTAATTTAAAATATCCCCACCCATCAAGCGACGATAACGAATCTCTAACTCTTGCTGCAAACTGGGAAAGCCAGACAAATTTTTATCGGCGGTAATAATTTTTTCTGCTGCTTCTCGCGCTAAGTTTAGCACTTCCTGGTCTTCTACTAAACTTGCTAGGGCAAAATCGGGCAAGCCAGACTGACGGGTTCCTAAAACCGCTCCTGGTCCACGAAAGCGCATATCGGCTTCGGAGATAAAAAAGCCGTCGTTGGACTGTTCTAATACCGTAAGTCGCTGTTTGGCATCGGGAGTTTTACTGCTGCTCATCAAAAAACAATAGGATTTATGGCTGCCTCTACCTACTCGTCCCCGTAGCTGGTGTAGCTGCGATAGACCGAAGCGTTCGGCGTGTTCGATTACCATTACCGTAGCGTTGGGTACGTCTACACCGACCTCAATTACCGTTGTAGAAACAATAATTTGACACTGGTTATCGCGAAAAGCAGTTAAAGCTGCATCTTTATCTGCCGAACTCATGCGTCCGTGTAGTAAAGCAATTTGAAATTCGGGAAAGATAACTTCGGTTAGACGTTGGTGTTCTTCTACAGCAGCTTTAAGATCTAGCTTTTCTGATTCTTCTACCAAAGGAAAGATAATATATGCCTGTCTGCCTTTTGCTACCTCACGACGAATCAAGTCGTGAACTTTACTGCGATCTCTGCCAGTTTTCATTCTGGTTTCAATTACCTGTCTGCCCGGCGGTAATTCGTCAATCTGGCTGACATCTAAATCTCCATGTAGGGTAAGTGCTAGAGTACGAGGAATGGGAGTAGCAGTCATGGTCAAAACATGGGGTGATTTGCCTTTACTTAGCAGTCTGGCTCTTTGCTGCACCCCAAAACGATGCTGTTCGTCAATTACGACCAAACCCAACTTATGAAAGTTAACGGGATCTTGGATTAAAGCGTGAGTTCCTACTAATAAGGGTAATTCTCCCGTTTCTAGTTGGGAGTGAATTTCGCGGCGTTTGGCGGTTTTGGTAGAACCCGTTAGTAACTCTACGGGAAGATGCAGCAGATTGAACCAGGTGACTAATTTGCGGTAGTGCTGTTCTGCTAATACTTCAGTTGGTGCCATTAATGCTGCTTGATAGCCAGACTGAATTGCTGCGAGAATGGCAAACACGGCGACGATAGTTTTTCCCGAACCTACATCACCTTGAACGAGACGATTCATCGAAGTGTCGGTAGTAGCTAGATCTCGAAAAATTTCTGTTACTACTCGCTGTTGGGCATTAGTTAGGGGAAAGGGCAGTATTTGCTGGAACTGCTGTACCAATTTACCTGTAGGAGCAAAGCTAGCACTGGCTTGGTTTTGCTTTAGCTGTTGGCGACGCTGTAAAAAGCCTAGCTGGAGATAGAAAAATTCATCAAATACCAGTCTGCGTCTGGCGTGTGTCAGTCGCTCTTGAGTATCGGGAAAATGAATATCGGCGATCGCCCGTTCTAGTTTTATTAAACCATACTGGTTACGGATTGCTGCTGGCAAGGGGTCTTTAAGCTGTGTGGCAGCAGGCATTACCGCAATTACTGATTTTCTCACCGTATCGGCAGGAACTCCTTCACTCAAGCTATATACGGGTAAAACTCTCCCTACTTTAATCGATTCGATACTGGCACCCGCGCCGTCTAAAACTTCTATTTCTGGCTTATCTAAGGTAATACCGTATTTATTTTGCTTGACCAATCCCGATGCGGCAACAATCGAGCCTTTAGGATATCGGCGTTTTTGACTTTCTTGTGATGCTCGACTGCTAAAGCGATTACCTGTTAGGAAGCGGTTGATTTTGAGTCTTCCCGTCGGATCGCTCATAACTAACTCAAAAATGGTTAATTTTTTGTTTTTGGGGCTGCTAAAACACTTACAGCTTCTCACCGTACCGATTACCGTTACCGTTTCGCCTGGGGTAAGGTGAGCAATTTGCATCTGTCGGGCATAGTCGAGATGTTCGCGGGGATAATAAAATAGTAAATCTCTTACTGTATGCAAGCCCAGACGCTCTAAATAATGGCTTCTGCGTCCGACATCGATAACCTGACTTAAAGGCTTATCTAAAGTTAGCTTGGGTGTAAAATAGTTTGAAGTTGAAGTGCTATTTAAGGAAGCGGTGCGGGGTAGTTTTGGTTTGGGGGGTTGGTTGGCAGTTGTGGCGATCGCCCGTTGCTGATGCAAAAAATTGCAAGTTCTAATAATTAGCTGCTGTCTTTGTGCCTGACTGAGTTGGGTATAAGCTGCAAACTTGGCGGCTAAATCCTGCCAGCGCGATCGCTCCTGTTGGGGTATACTTGACGGTGGTTTTCCCAAACTCAGACAGAGAAACTCGCTAAAGCGATACTGATTACCTACCAAATCGCCGTAACCTTTTTCTGCCTCTATAGACAATGCCTTTTGCAATCTAATCCAATCTGGCTCGCTCATTCCCAATTCGCCGTTTGACTAATCTTCATACCAGGTAGATCGCCACGCTGCCTCTGCTTCTGCTACAGTATACTCTTCCTTTAGCTGCCCAAATCGCTGGCGTAGTTTGGCAATTTTTCCCACTACACTACGAACTTGATTGCGTCGGACATTTAGCCTCGGATCGGCAAACTCAATCTCTGCTAAACGCAAACGTAATAGCTCGAACTGCTGTATATTCTGCGGTTTAGACTTTTTTTCTTTTTCAGTTTCAATTGCCAAACTAAGAATGTTGGGTGATTTTTTCACCTGGCGATCGCCAGAGGACGAGCTAGCTTCGTCAGCCTGAATTGCTACTTCAATAATTTTAGCTGGTAAGCGACTGGGTATTATTGCAGCTTCCTGCAAACACTTATTTGCTTTTTCAGAGATATCGTCTAAAGTTTTCTTAATCGTTTTTTCTACCTGTTTGTGCCAGAGAAAAAGATGTTCGGGATTTTTCAAATCTAGTTTTTGTGGTGGTTCGGAACTATCTGGTTCTTCTTCAGGCAAAAATATTTCTTCTGTTTCTATTTCTTCTATATCTGATATATTCGAGCTAGAGTTAGCAGAACCAAAATTGAGTTTAGCTGCTAACTTATCTCTGTCGGTTGGAGTTATTGGTAATTTTTTGACCATTTCTGCCAGGAGATCGAGTTCGCGCTGCACCGACACTGGCTGAATCTCCTCATTTGCCGCACAGTTAGTTATTTGAGGTTGAATTTCTCGACCGAGGGTTCTTAATTTCTGCTGTAATTCTTGTTTTTGGCTTAATGACAAGCTTAAAAAAAACTCTGGATAAACTTGAGTGCACAACTGATAGCAAGCCAAAATAAGCTGTTGTTTGGCAGATTGACTTAATAACTCTAAATATCGAGCGTAAGCATCTTTAAGTTCTCGTCCAGCTTCTTCCACGCTCGATTCTAACGTTTTTAACTCTTGTTGAATTTGCTTGATCGATTTTGCCATCTGATTTTTTGTTTAGTTATAGCAAAACTAAGTTTCAAACTACAATAGAGTCAGGTTGGGAAAGTAAAAATGTAGAAAGTAGAAAGTAGAAAGTAAATAAATTAAGAAGTAGATTGTCTTAACTGACTCTTGACTAGACTCTGTTCCCCGACTAACTACTAATCTACTAACTACTAACCACTAATCACTAACTTATTTTTTACCCGTTTGAGCCGCAACTTCTTCAGCGAAATTAGTCTCTTCTTTTTCAATACCTTCACCCAAAACAAACCGAGCAAAACGGCGTATTTGAATATTTTCGCCTAATTGTGCCACGCTTTGCTTGACCAACTCTTCTACGGTGATGCTTTGATCGCGGATATAAGGTTGGGGTAGTAAAGAAATTTCATTGAGACGTTTGCCAATTCTACCACTGACAATTTTCTCTTTGATGTTGTCAGGTTTGCCAGCCAAGTCCTCGCGTCCCTTTTCAATTTCTTTTTCTTTGGTGACTACATCTTCAGGAATATCATCCACCCTAACGTATTCGACGTTAGGACAGGCTGCAATCTGCATGGCAATATTTTTGACTAGTTCCTGAAATTCTTGGCGACGAGCGACAAAGTCGGTTTCACAATTTACTTCTACCAATACGCCAATGCGTCCGCCCGTGTGAATATAGCTTTCTACTAAGCCTTCTGCGGCAACTCTACCTTGCTTTTTATCTGCTGAGGTAATACCTTTTTGCCGCAACCACTCTGTAGCCTTAGTCATGTCACCATCACTTTCAGCCAGAGCTTTTTTGCAGTCCATCATCCCCGCACCTGTTTTTTCACGGAGTTCTTTTACTAGTTTTGCCGATATGTTCGCCATCTAATTTTTCCCTATGTAAAACTCAATATTAATAAAGACAAAATGATTTTAGTCTCTGTGAGAGTAATTTATACATTCATTAGTTACTTTGGCGTTGCATCATTATGGGATGCTGAATTTTAACCGAGCAGAAAAAGCCAGATAATTAATACTTCTTGCTTTTTGCTGTTTATTTTCTCAGTTTGAAATCATCCTGCAAACAGGCAACGCCTTTACTCTAAGGTCGATCTTGTTTTAGTTGGTGTTATTCTTCGCTGTCGTCTTCTTGAGATTCAGAACTGGCAGCCACAGCAGCAGTATCAGCTTCTTGAGATTCAGAACTGGCAGCTACAGCAGCAGTATCGGCTTCAGAGACTTCTAGATTATCGGCTTCTGTAGCAGTTTCAAATTCTTCTGCTGCCTCTTCTTCCTCTTCGTCGGGATAGTCCATTTCATCAATACCCTCTTCAAACTCTTCATAGTCATAATCTTCTTGAGTATCGAGTTCGCCATGACGACCTTCGTAAATTGCGTCTGCTAGTTTGCCAACTATTAGCTTGATCGAACGAATAGCATCATCATTGGCGGGAATTGGAATATCGACGATTTCGGGGTCGCAGTTAGTATCTAAAGTAGATACAACAGGAATGCTCAATTTTTGACATTCGGAAATAGCGTTATGTTCGCGTTTTTGGTCGATAATCACTACAATGTCGGGAACTTTGCGCATAGTTTTGATCCCGCCAAGATATTTTTGTAGCTTACCTAGTTCGCGACGCAACATTGAGGCTTCTTTTTTGGGTCTTTTGTCTAAAGCACCGCTTTCCTCTAAGTTTTCTAGTTCTTTGAGTCGTTCGACTCTAGTTTTAATGGTTTCCCAGTTAGTTAGCATACCTCCCAACCATCTTTGGTTGACATAGTATGCCCCACAACGGCTGGCTTCTTGAGCGATAATTCCTGCTGCCTGACGTTTGGTACCGACAAATAAAACTTTTTTGCCCTGTTCGGAAGAAGAGCGCATGTATTCGTAGGCTTCTTCCATTAACTGAGCAGTTTGTACTAAGTCAATAATATGAACGCCGTTACGAGCGGTGTAAATATATTGAGACATTCTAGGATTCCAACGGCGAGTTTGATGACCGAAATGAACCCCAGACTCTAATAGTTCTGCGAGAGATACAACTGGCATATTCTTTTTTGCTCCTGTTCGGGTTGTTGCCTCCATTCAAGGGGAACCGAATTGCTGAATCAGCACTCGAAGTTCGGCGATTATTTTCTCTAAGAAAACACCCGAAACCTTGAATGTGTGAATTTTAATGGGCGTAATGGATTGCCCAGTGATTTTACAAACTTATATAGTCTAACATGTGTGGCAATAACTAGGTAAGGAAGTATTATTTAAGCCTATTTGAGTTTTCAATACAAAAATTTTTATTTAAACTAATGGCAAAAAGATCGCTTAAACAACATGGATTTTCTATTTTTTTCCAAACTTTTGCCTTTGCTGATTTATCCCGTAGGATTAAGCTGTGTTTTGCTGTTATGGGCTTTATTTTTTAGTAGGAAGCGATCGCGTCCTGCATTTATTCCCGTGTTGTTAGCCTTAATAATTTTATTTACTGCTGGCAATGAAAAAGTTAGTAGCTGGCTGGTTAAGTCATTAGAGTGGCAAAATTTACCTCCAGATAACCTGCCTCTTGCCGAAGCTATTGTAGTTTTGGGTGGTGCTACTTACAGTGTCGAGCCACCGCGAGTTATGCCAGAGATTAACCAGCAAGGCGATCGCCTGTTGTATGCTGCCAAACTATATAAAGATGGTAAAGCACCAGTAATTATTCTTTCTGGTGGTCGTATTCCCTGGTATGGAAATCCCGCTTCGGAAGCAGCAGATATGGCTACTTTACTGAGGTTAATGGGAGTGCCTCAAACGGCAATGATTTTAGAACCAGATTCTCTCAATACCTATCAAAACGCTATCTATACCAAGAAAATTTTAACCGAGCGAAAAATAAACCAAATCTTGTTAGTAACTTCTGCCATACACATGCCGCGATCGCTGGCTATTTTTAACAAACAAGATATTTCTGCTATTGCCGCACCGACAGATTTTTTGGTAACAAAGTTTGCAGGCGAGCGCGATGAAAGCTTTCAGACTAGAATTTTAAGTTTGATTCCTGCTTCTATATACTTAGATTGGACTACAAATGCAATTAAAGAATACATTGGTTTTGTAATATACCGTTTAAAAGGCTGGCTGTAGGGTTTGTACTAATTCTCTGAACTGAATAATCTACTTTAAAAGCTCAATCGCTACAAATCCTCTGGTCTTATTCGATACCGAATCTATTGTGTTTATCGCTTTCCATAAAGTTTTGGCTTTTACCCAGACAGGTGCATAGCGATAACGAGCTACATCTAAAATTAAAAAGCGATCGGACTGTTGATGATACGCAACTACAGGAGAAATATGTCCACCACCCTGTTGCCCCAAGCTGCGCCGTGAATAGTTTACTACGATAAAGTTGCCTGCTTGCTGAAGATTTTGAACGATTTTTTGGCGAAATCGCTCCAGATTTACATCTTCACCATGAAAAGTCTGTGCCTCTAACTGATAGCTTTGAAACAGTTTTCCCAATTCCTCCAATGTCATTCCCTGTCTGGCGACTGTTTCGGGTGCGATCGCCTTATGGGTTTGCTCGTTCTCAAAAACATTTTCTTGAGTAAAAAACCGATAGGAAACTAGACCTGCAATTGTATGATTGGGTGCAACGGGAGCTTTAATATCTAAAGCATTGAGAACCATTACCAGAGTAGCAACACCACAGTAAGCAAGATTGTCCTGGGTGACGAACTCTATTGATAGAGGTAAATAATCGCTACGAGCTTGACTGGTAAATAAAAGTTCTTCTCCTGTTGCTGAATCTAAAGCGATTAATTCTTCGGTTTTTAGTTGCAATCGCGCAACACCACAGCTAGAGAAAAATGTTACTCCAGCAAGAACCAATAAGGAACTAACTTTAGCCAAACCTTTAGTACGAATATGCTGCATCTTAATACCTTACGATCGAAGTTTATTTATCGACGAGAAACAGACAATAAAAATAGTTTAAATGACTAACTCCGCTCCTTACCTTGAGGAAGCAACAGATTTAACAACACTCCAATGATGCTCGATAGACCAATTCCTTCTAAGGCAAAAGCTCCTGCATTAACGCTCATGCCACCTACACCGAGAATTAAAATTGCGCCAACGATGGCAATATTACGCGGTTGTAGTAGGTCTTCTTGCGTTTGAGTCATGCTATTCATGCCGACAATAATCACCGTACCAAACAGCACCACTAAAATTCCCCCCATAACGGGAACGGGAATTGTTTGTAAGACCGCTCCTAATTTACCAAAAAATGAGAGTAATATAGCTGCAATCGCTGCCCAGGTCATGATTGCAGGGTTAAAGGCTCTGGTCAGAGCTACCGCTCCCGTAACCTCCGAATAGGTCGTATTGGGTGGACCGCCCAAACATGCCGCCAGACTGGTAGCAATGCCATCTCCTAATAAAGTTCGATGTATTCCAGGATCTCTGAGATAGTTATTGCCCGTTACCGAACTAATTGCTACGACATCGCCAATATGCTCGATCGCAGGGGCGATCGCTACAGGTAAAATAAATAGTATGGCTGGTAAATGAAAACTCGGTACGGTAAAGCTAGGAACTGCCAACCAGGGTGCTTGCGCCATTGGGGAAAAATCTACCAAGCCCAAAGGCAAAGAGATTATATAGCCTGCAAGTATGCCAAACAAAATCGGAATTAACCGTAAGAAGCCTCTGGTTAAAATTGCCGTCAGCATAGTTACCAGTAAAGAAACCGCAGCTACTAAAATGGCGATCGCCGCACTGTAGGTTTCTCCTGCTTCTGTTGCCATTTCGACAGCAGTAGAAGCCAAACTCAAACCAATGACCATAATTACAGGACCAGTAACTATAGTAGGTAAAACCCTATTAATAATAGACGAACCGCCCCAAAATACAACTAAGCTCAAGATTAAATACACCACTCCAGCAGCAGCAAGCCCCGATAGAGTCGCAGCCACACCATATCGCTCGACGCTCAAAGTTATAGGTGCGATAAAAGCAAAAGACGATGCCAGATATACGGGAACTTTACCCCCCGTAACCAGTTGAAAACATAAAGTTCCTATTCCAGAGGTAAACAAAGCCACATTAGGATCTAACCCCGCTAAAATTGGCACCAAGACCAAAGCACCAAAAGCCACAAACAGCATTTGTGCGCCGAGTAGAAAATCTCGCAGGCGAAAATGATATGCCGTAGACGCGATCGCATCTTGAGTATTTTTTGACGAGCGGTTTTGTATTTCAGTCATAAGCTTAATCGATACGAGACAGTACTTTTCAACTTGTTTATTCGTTCATCTTGCGGTTGCGCTGTAGCAGTTTGGATTTGGTTTATTAATATTGGGCGATCGCTAGAAGATAGAAAAAAGAGGAAAAATTCAGGTAATATTTCCGATTGAGAAAAATGTCTTCTATTTATTTGCTTTATTTGCTGTCAGTCACTATTAACTGTTTATCAAAGAGCGCGATCGATTTTGTCAGACATAACCAGCAGAATCTGTATCATTTGGACAAACTGATAAAGCAAGGCAGGCAGATAAAACCTTTGCGTACTGTGTTGCTATGATTAATTCTTTGTAGTCTCAAAATACATCTAACGCTTTTGTAGCTTAATTTGGTAGTTATCTTTAATTCTTTTAATGGGAAACTGCACAAAAGAAGGTTCGCCTATTAGTTGCCAGTCAAACAACTGGATTAACTGAGAAGCAAATATTTTAGTAATTATCATTGCCATCTGCGCTCCCAAACAAGCGTGTACGCCACCACCAAAAGGAATATATTCATACATTCTGCCTTCGTTGCGAGGCGGTAGAAAACGTTCTGGTTCAAACATTTCGGGTCGCTCGAAGTGTTCTGGCATAATGTGTGCTAAACGCGGTTCGGCAATAACAGTAGAACCTTGGGGATAGAGCGTTCCCTCGACAATTACAGATTTAGTCAAGCGGCGGTTAGCTGTTGAAGTAGGAGGCAAAATTCGTAGAGTCTCTTTTATAACTACTTCTAAAAAGCTCATTTGCTGTAACTTCTCCCGCGATAAGGTATTCGCTTGTGACTCAATACCTATTTCTTGTTGCTCGGCTCTCAATTTCTCTAATACCTGAGAATGTTTTCCCAGCAGATAAATTAAGGACGATATCAGCCCAGAAATTTCATAATGAGATGCCCATAATTGCAACAAACATTGATTTTCGATTAGAGCATCGCTAAAAACTCCATCGGGGTTCTCCTGCTGACTGACAAGCATCATCGCCAGAAAATCGGCTTGAGGATCGATTTCTGCTGAGGCAGCTCTCCGTTGTGCGATAACCGCACGCATAAACTCCAGCAACTTTGCTCTTGCTTTCAGTCCTCTACCATAGGCAGTTAAAAGTAATTTCCATTTCACCAAACCATAGAAACCATCAAAGTAAGTTTGGTAGAGAGATTTTAGTTCATCGGGAGAAGAGAGAGGCAATCCTTTAAAACTAGGGTTAGCCTCATTTATGTCAACTCCTAACAGTAGAGGAACGAGTATTTCAAAACAAATTTTCTCTACTGCTGGATAAAGTGAAATTTTTCCTTCAGTCCAGTTATTTAGACCATTAATAATAATTTTATTAATTTGAGGTATATATCCCGCTAAAACACTGCCAGTAAGTCCTGGTTTCAAGGCACTTTTCCGCTCTTTATGTAAATCGGGACGTTGAAACAGACTATACTCGCCAAACATATCCATTGTGGTGTCGGGTAAGAAAATTTCGGTATACTGCGAGTCGCCGTTAAAGACCATTTGAATTGCTTGAGGCGAACCAACAAAGATCGTGTTACCTCCAAAAACACCTGTATTAAAAACCGCGCCGTATTTTTTAAGATTTTGCTGACAAAATTTAGCAGGATCGGCAATATAAACAAACGTATCGTACCACTTTGCTTTTCTCGGTGGTGTAGTCGTTCCTTTTGGTGTGGCTTGACCCTTTGCAAGAATTGTTACGTCACCTTGCTGTTGCTTCATAAAACTATAATCTCACCAATTTCTGCTAAAGATAATTAAACAAATTTCTTTTATTTTTTCTAATCGATAACTATTACAAAATATCATTTTGATATCTTTTTTATTAGTTTATTACTTTTTGAGTCTTTGCATAATTCCTTGATAAGCATTAGCTAGTTCGTGAACGCCTTGACTGCCACCAGCTATAACACCAAAAAAAACAAGCTAACTTTACTGACAATTTTATAAGCTTAAATAGCTATAAGTACTAAGCTAAATGTGTTCGAGTAGATTGCGCTCGCCTATATATCAACATCTTTTTTAGAAAAACAATGCTTCTCTAGCTCTTTGTTAATAAAACTCAGATTATTAGGGCGGTAGTTGCGATCGCACCAGAGATCTATAACGCTTTCATCAAAGTCTTTTTCTAAATCCTTAAACTTGCTAAGATCTCGTTCCTTAATAACAAAACTACTTAGCTTGTCTTGAATAGGTTTCAAAGTCGCCCTAAGAATTTTATTTACAAATTCTCTAATATTTTTGTTTCCTATTAAATACTTCTGATTACTCGCCAAGTCACCACAATCTTTTACAAGTTTTAAATCTAAATCTAAATCTAACTGTTTGGCTTCTTCTGCCATCCACTCTAAAGCTACTTTAGACAAATCTAAAGTATTTAGCTGGCAACCGTCTGACAACTCAATAATTTCATCTGAGCCACCGCCAACGCAACCATGATCGCCTGGAAACCAAACTTGTTTTAAACTTTTTTCTTCAAAACCGTCTCCTGGTTTCATCAATGTAACTTCAAGAGCCGATCGCTTTTCATCAATGGCGATCGCATGACGGGCATTTTCAATAATCGAACTTAGTTTATTATTGTGAAATTTATATTTTTTTGTGAGATATTTATCAATTGAAAAACAGGGAATGATATTAGGAATTCCTAAAGCTCCTACAGTATCCCAGCATCCAAGAAATTTAATATTGATGTCTTTAATTTGGTGTATACTGCAAAAATTATCAGCTTTTTGTTTTCGGTTTGTTTCATCTTTAGTGCGATAAATTTTATAAGCATCAGCAGTATGATTAATATCAGGACGTTGAAGTAGCCCACAATAGCTAATTAAACCAGCCAAACTCCGAACTGTGTATGCTCCTCTACTAAAACCAAATAAATATATTTCGTCTTTAGGCTCGTAATTGAGGCAAAGAAAAATATAAGCTTCCTCAATTTTTTCATCAATTCCCCAGCCAAAAGCTCCTCCACCTAGTTTTTGTAGACGTTCTGAAGTATTTTTTAAAAATGATTGTTTCGATCCATAGTTCGGAACTGCGCCAATTCCCTGGTCGTAATAGAGAATTTGAGAGATTTCGTTTCCTTTCTTATCTTTTCCTTTTGTTTCAATTGCTTGAGCTATTTTAAGTACATTAGTAGCTACTTTGTTATTTTGACTCTGCCAAGTTCCATCACAACAAACTATCAAACGTTTCATCAGCTTTCTCCTTAATAACGAGACTATAGTTGACTAAAATATTTTGGTTTTCTGTCTGCTATTTTTTATTACGTTTAATTTGAATGTTTTATGCAAATGAATAAAACTCAATTAGATATTGATGTAGTTATTTAAATGCACTTTTTTGTAACGATTGACATAATCAGATAAACAACAAAAATAATAAATATTTGAAAACCGTCTCTAACTGAGCTTTACCAAAGAAATAGAACTACTACAAACTTTAGTTGTTTCATTGAGTATATTTTTTTATAACTAAAGTCTGAATTATCTATGATTAAACAATAAAAAGCAGTAAAACTATGCTAAATACCTATAGATTTACTGCTATAGATGAATTTAATTTTTATCACTCGCGTTTTCAAGAACAAGCTGCTGACTATTTAGACCGCAGCAGCGTTACACTAAAAACGATTGAGATAGTTGCGATCGCATCCTATACTGAGATATGTATATTTAGCTCTATAGCTGCAAATAATCTCAAGTTTAAAAGACAAATTGCTCGGAATTATTTAGATCGAGTGCATCAGAGGAAACGTCTGCCAAAATCGCAACCAGTTCTGGTGAAGCGCCATTATTAACCAAGATTGCCGTTTAGGACATCATCGCCAATACCATTAACATCATCTGTGTCACCAAACATCAAGTCATTGCCTTTATCGCTATAGAGACTGTCATTGCCGTCTTCTCCAATTAAAATATCAGTTCCCTTACCGCCATTGAGCCAATCGTTATCAAACCAGCCTCGAATGTAGTCTGTTCCTGCATTTCCCGTAATGCGATTGTCACCCTCGGCACCAAAAACATTATCTTCGCCGCTACCAGCAGCAACCGTATCGTTACCATCTCCAGCACTAATAATATCGTCGTTACCTGCCAAAGACTTAATAACATCGTCTTCTGGTGTGCCAAAGAGAAAATCGTTGTCTGTAGTACCAATAATAGTTGCCATTTTGATATTTACCAAAAAACTAGGATTTGAGAGCTATACTCTCAAATAGCGATAAGCTAAAGTTTAAATTCTTTAGATTACTTAAGAATTAGCTTTAGTAAAATATTCTGCTAGCTTGTCTGGTGATAAAGCGTCTATGTATTGTCCTGCCAAATCTGGAGTACTTAATTCGAGTAATACGGCATTTTCAATCCAAAACTCAATTATTTCAAAGTAGCCGCGATCGCAACGTACGCATCGCCACTGTTCGCGTTTGGCAATGGCTTCTACTTGCTCTCGCTCGATGGGAATAGAAATAGCAGCGTGAGTAGCAATAAATGGATTTGAGGTGTCTTGATGACGAAATTGTATGGGTTTATCGTCTTTTCCTGGCAGCATTTCCGTACCGAGGGGATAAACTTCAATTACGGTTCCGTATTTATCGCCAGCAAAAGCTACGTAGCTACCCGAATAAGACGGAAAAGGAGCGCAATAACTATTGTCAAACAGTTCGGTTAAGACTTTAGCTACGTGAAAGGGATTTTTAGCGGGAATAGAAAGATGATGGATCATTTGAGCCTAACCTTATGTAAGTTGATATAAAAACAGAAGCGATCGCTCGCTGCCTATTATTTGATACGCTCGCTTCACGGCTCAATGTAGCTTAGATTGCTGTTTGCAATTGATATTGGTAATAAATTGTTATAGCAATTAGCAATCCTAAATGATTCCTGAAAAAAATTCTATTGCCTTTCTCTATTGTTTAGTTCACAAATAAATATAAATACAGTATCGCTACAGTTAACTCAATACCTGACAATAATTATCCAGTTCTGCTATTAATTTCTGCTGAGATTCTGGCGATAAGAAAGTGGCTTGAAAAGAATTTTTTGCTAATTGATATAGCTCTTGTTGGCTTAAATCCAAAGCTTCTTGTGCTGCTTGATAATTTTCGGCAATATAGCCACCAAAATAAGAAGGATCGTCAGAGTTAACTGTGGCACAGATACCTGAGTTTAAAAGTTTTTTCAGGTTATGTTTTGCCATCGAATCAAACACTTTTAGTTTGACATTAGATAGAGGACAAACGGTTAGAGGAATTTGTTTTTCTGCCAAATACTGTAGTAATTCTGGATCTTCCATACTCCGAACCCCGTGATCGATCCGAGATACTTCTAGCAAATTAATTGCTTCCCAAATATACTCTGGTGGTCCTTCTTCTCCTGCATGGGCAACGGTTAAAAATCCCTCGGCTTGGGCGCGATCGAAAACTTCTTTAAACTTTGAAGGTGGGTTGCCCTGTTCGGCAGAGTCTAAACCCACAGCCACGATACTATCTTTATAAGGTAGTGCTTGTTCTAAGGTGGCAAGTGCTTCTTCAGCACTAAGATGGCGGAGAAAAGAAAGAATTAGCTGGCTAGAAATACCCAACTTAGATTTACCATCCTGTAAAGCTTGGTAAATACCTTGATAGGCGGTTTCAAAAGCAATACCTCTATCGGTATGGGATTGAGGATCGAAAAAGATTTCTGTGTGCCGCACGTTTTGACTGGCGGCTTTTTGCAAATATGCCCAGGTCAAATCGTAAAAATCTACTTCTTTTTGTAATACTTGCGAACCCTGGTAATAAATATCGAGAAAAGATTGCAGATCTTCAAAGTTATAAGCTTCTTTTACCTCTAACACCGATTTATAAGGTAGATCGATATTGTTGCGTCGAGCTAATTCAAACATTAATTCTGGCTCTAACGTACCTTCAATGTGTAAATGCAGTTCGGCTTTGGGTAAGTCTCGGATAAATGCATGCATAACGTTTTGTTTATCAATTGATTTAAGCTAACTTTCAAAATTCAACCATAAATAGTTAAGAATGCCTTTCGCTCTTGTTGGCACCGATCGCGTTTTCCGACTCAGGATAGATTGCCCGATCTTTCTTAACTAAATTAGATTAACTTCAATACAATTTTTATTCTGAAACATTACATACAGTATACAAATAAGTTTGACTTCAGCAGCCAAACTTTCTAGCGAGCGTAGCTACAAAGAGTTATTTATTAATTTCAACTTTTTAGAGAATAAAATTAGAGAGAAAACTACCGCTATAAAAAGATAGATGTTGATAAATCTGATTGGGGATTACGGTATAGGAGATCCTGCATTTGCTGAAGTCAGCCAACGCTTAAATCAAAAATTACCTGCCGCACAAATTTATTGCTTGAGCGTGCCTCCTTTTAGTACCTTAGCAACGGGATTTTGGATCGCCCAACTTGGTTTAAACCCTGGTGCTTCCGATCGCCTGATCTATCATAACTGCGCCCCCCGACAGGATAATCTTGAAGCGCGACCTGACAATGAAGGAGAAGGATTGACCTATGTGAAACTTGCCAACGGGGTACAGATAGTTGGAGTTTTGGCAGGCTATACTCTTTCCTTTGTAAAAGAAGAAGCTTTACAGATTAATAATATAAACGTATCTAGAGGAGGTTCGCAGTTTCGTTCGCGGGATGTGTTTCCGCAAGCAGCAGCAGCGATCGCCATGGAAGATTACAGTCTTTTAGGTGATGCGATCGCGCCAGCAGCAATTCCCGATCCACCAGCAGATCGCGTAGCCTGGAGCGACGGTTACGGCAATATCAAAACTACCATACCAGCCAGCAGTGTCGATCTACCTCAGTCTAGTAAAGTAGTAGTCCGCGTTGGTGATGTAGTTAGCGATGCTATTTATTCTGACGGTAGCTTTCGCGTCCCCGAAGGTACTCTTGCTTTTGCTCCTGGTAGTTCTGGCTGGCAAAAAAAAGACGGCACCAAAGTAACCTGGATGGAGTTATTTTTGCGTGGAGGCAACGCCTGGGAACGCTTTGCCAAACCAAAAGTTAATCGTCCGATCTCTTACTCAAAATCGTAATATAGTGGTTCTCGGTCATATGAGGTACACTTCGGTTTTGCTAGGCACTAGGCACTAGGCTTTAGGATTTGAGCGCTCTGTTCCAAGTGTAGATTTGTACTTTACTAATTATGAGAACCGCTATAAATAATTCTTAGTTTTTTTTTAACATTTAAAAGTGTGGCGGTTGACTCTAAAGCGATCGCACAATTGAATCGATCTTTAGAACCAACAGTATATGTTTAAAGAGTTACTTTCTGTTTTTCTCGAAACAAAATGCCCTTTGTGCGACCGCACTTCGGCAGAGACAATTTGCATCTACTGCGAAAGAAAGTTAGAGAGTTGTCGTCTAGCCAAACATTGCTGGTGGCAAGGCGATTTACCGCTGTTTGCCTGGGGAAGATATGACGGACAGCTAAAACGTGCGATCGCTACAATGAAATACGACTCTCACCCAGAAATTGGCATGGTTTTGGGCAACTGTTTGGGCAAAACTTGGCGCGAAACTGCTTTAAAGCCAGAAAAAATGGCGGTAATTCCTATTCCTTTACATCCAGATAAACAGCGATCGAGAGGTTTTAATCAAGCAGAGATTATTGCCAAGGGTTTTTGTCAGCAAACGGGTGATTTATTACAGACCAAAGTTTTACTTAGACAACACAACACTGAAGCTATGTTTGGTTTAAACCCCTTAGAAAGAAAGCAAAACATTACTAATGCTTTTTGTCTTGGCAAACAGACACCAAAATATCCTCTTTTACTATTAGACGATATTTATACTTCAGGTGCCACAGCAATAGAAGCTACAAAAATTTTAACCAGTTTTGGTTTTAGAGTAGGTGGTGTAGCTGTAGTTGCCAGAGCAGTACGAACTTATGGTAAAACATGACAGTTATTTGTTCGTAAGTAGACGAGCGACCCCGCGCCGACGTTGCGAAGCTTCTCTGAAAGAGTAAGGCGCAAGGGAAGGCGCGAGGTAGCAAGTAGCGAGTCAAAATAATTTACTGATTACTGATTACTTATTACTTCTCTGTTCCCTGTTCCCTGCCTAAGCTAATTTATATTTAATTAATTAAACCCATCTACTAAATTTAACAATAACGTTCGTCAAATCTGGTATAAAATCCGCCATATTTAACCCAATATTGTTTCAAATCGTGATGGGGAGTATGTAAGCTAGCTTTAGCTTGATATAGAATTACCTGACGATGATTGCCAATCCAAACTTTTTTAACAGGCTCAACCGAAATCAAGCTACCTCCTAAACTTTTAACACAGTCTTCAAACCTTTCTACCGTAGAGTATTCTAAAGTTTCAAAAACAAAAAAATGACCCTCACAAATTAGATGTTTACTTCTAATCCATGCTTGCATTTTTTTGCTCGCTACTGGTGGCAACATCCTGTTTATTTTTAGCTCCGATATCATAATTTTTAAAATTTTTTAATGAATATGGTATTTTCAGTATTTGGCATAATATGTCTTAAATAGTGTCGAGCGATAAGACAAACTTTTTGTTAATTAGAGTAAAAAATCAAGACCCTCACTTGTTGCTATAACGAGTCACCAAATATAATTTTGTTTTTTAAAAGCGTAATAAAAAATTTTATTTTTTGCTTTTAATTGTAATCTAAATTTTTGTATTTTAAATATTACAAAGATTACTATTAAAAGCTTTGCTTACAGTTATGCAAAAGGAAGTTCGGCAGCAAAACTTTCTTTTTTATCAAACTTTAAAGCTCCTGCTGCCGACCCCCAAACTTGCCGCTCGGTATTAGGATCTACACCTCGATCCCAACTAATCCAAGTATTGGCGGTGAGTTCGACATCACTAACTAAATAAGTTTGAATTCCTTTTTTCTCAATCCAGCATTTATTTCCAGGTTCGACGCTACCACGAAATAAATCGCCCTCTTTTTTAAACACCATCGAACAGTTCAACCGTCTTTGAATGCGATCGCGATCTATAGTTAGCAAAATATCGCGGTTATGACCCGCACCCGCATATTCTTCAGCATCTAAAAGACGATAATTTTCAATATAAATATCATCTCCGCGATCTACTAAACGGTGTACTCCCTGACGATAGGGACTCCAAAGATCGTATTCGTAAACTTGTTCGGAATAAAAACCAATTCCTGAAAAAAAATCCCAAGGTAAAGGACGGAAAAAAATGCGAATGCGAGCGTAAGTTTTGGGATCTGCAAGTGCTTGACGATAGTTATCAAAGTCTCCAGCCATTAGGCTAGCTAGTTCGTATAATAAACTATTTTTTTCTGCTCCTAAACTATTGGTTTTCGATGACATTTTAAAAAGTTTTTGCTAAAAAGTTCGCTAGTTACTTATGAAGTAATAACATTGGCTATTATTTTAATTATTTGATGCTAAAGAACGAATTTCAGAAGAAAAAGAAGCGGTTACTACTCCCGTTCCCTCACTAGTTTTAATCGAAGAAACTCGAAAGCGCAAATTTGGCATGGCAAACCAAATTTTTTCTTCCGCAGTGGCTCGTTGATATTTAGTATGTAAAATGAAAGTGCCGTCAGCACTTATAGTATAGTTACCTACTGCTGGAATTGTCTCGGCATATCCTTGTTCTCGCAATAGAATGCCTTTAGTGCGATCGCTGCGGTTGGGAATAGGAACTAAAATCGTCGAACCCTGAGTAACTTCATCTTCATCCCAGTCCGATTCTCCTTCCCAAGTCATCCGAAAAGCACTAGATGCTAATTTTGGTTCGATTTGATGAATTTTACAAAGCTCGATAATTGCTTTATCGCTACTGTCTATTGGTTCGATATCAATAGTAGAAGTGACTTGTTCAAAATGACGAAAAGCCAAATGATGTACGCTACGCTGCGATCGCCATCTTCCTAAAGATAGCTCGACAAATTCTGTGATGTCCATTAAAAAAATAATTAAATAATTGTTGTTAATTAAATAGTGACAAAACTTTTTTTGAACCGTCGTGCTAGCAGTTAAGTAAATAACCGCTAGACTCAAGCGCAACAAAACTTAGCTATAGTTGAGATTTTGAGGCTGTAAATTTAATTATTTTCCTCAGTAGAAGTAGATGACGCGGGTAAAGTAGTTACTTTTTCTACTTTTCCACCCATCCGAATTATATTTTGGATTGTAGAAGACAAACGACTGTATGGGACTTTCATTGTATAGTTGCTATTACGCATAGCAATGTCTTGTCGGGCAACACCAGTAACGGTAATTTCTAGCGTTCGGCTACCATAACTGCTGATATTGGTATCTCCAGTTGTGACCATTCCTGACATAATTTTGCTACCTCATTTAATAGAATAGATTTATTAGGATTTTTATGGGCGAAGTTGACTTCGCCCAAAGCTTTAAACTTCAGTAATGCTGACGATTTTGCCGCCAGTACGCTGAATGTTTTTGATTCTGGCGTTTAACTGGTCGTAACTAACTTCAAAAGTTTGATTGCTAAAGCGGTTGAGAGAACCCTGGCTGGCTTTGGTAGTTTGAACCCGATAGCGTTTGCTGCGATTTCCAGGAGTTCCGCCACCTCCTTTTTTGGGTAACACGACTGGTGTAGGTAGATTAGCTGCTAAATCTTTAATTAATCTCGCTTCATTAGTAACAGTATCGCTACTGGCATAACCACGATATAAAGCATAGGTACGATTGTAACCTACGTTTTGCAGGGTTTTTTGATTACTCTCGGTGCGAGGACAGGGAACGATATTTTCGCCAAAAGCATCGAGATATTCATCGCTATCGATGTAGGAGTCGATCTCTGCTTCGTAACCTCGTTCGTTATAAATTTGAACGTGCCGAGAAATTTCTGCCTGGTCGAAAGGTGCGCGTCCTAAAAAGTGTTTGCAATTTAGCTCGATAAAGCGATACTGCGAGCAAGTCTCAAAATATAAAGAGCGATATAGGTCTGACTGACCGACCAAACGCACAAAACCGCGTATGGTAATATCTCCATTACGCAATAGAGATTCTGCCGTGTCCAAACGCTCGCTCTCTAGTAAATAAGCGTTGCCCAACACCTGTTTGTAGACCGCACGAATAATAACATCAAAATCTTGGTCGTCTTGACGTTCGCGGAGTTCTACAGGCTGTAAATCTGTAACCCAAAATGACATGATTTTTTCCCTGTATTTAAATAAAAGTTTTTAGTTTGATAAACGATTTGCTCGATCTCTGACATGAGGAGCTTTTTATTGACACCAAGGAAGAAGATAAAAGAAAGTGATTTTTTCTTTCTTTTATATCTATCTTCCTGATTCAGTATTTACCGAAGATGAATGTCAGTCTTAGTTAACTGGAGTAATGCTGGCAATTTGACCGCCTTGTTTGTGAATGCGCTGATATTCTTTGGATAACTGGTCGTAAGGTACAAAATAAACCTTATTACTACGACGGAATTTAGAATATGAGTTGACGGGGAATCTACCAACGCGGTCTCTTTTGACGTTAGAGACTTTATAACCCGTTACCTCAACACGATAAACCGTACCATTAGCACCAGCACCATATCCTTGGCGAGTTACACCAGCGGTATCTGGTTCCTGGAATGACCAGCCATTACCAGCAGCACCACCAGAAGGAGGAACTACGGGAACGGGAAGTCCTAAAATCGCGTCTTTATTTAATGCTGGTTTGTTACCTGCCAGGCTACCTTTTAAGTCGCTTCCTGCCGCACCAGGCAACAATGCAAACATATGGGTGAATTCAACCATTGTTTGACCTGGTTGGCTCTTATAACCGCGATAGAAAGGAACGAAGTTTTCGCCATAAGCATTTTGATACTCATCACTATCGAGATAGGAATCGATATCAGCTTCGTAGCCTTCTGTATCTAAAATGTTGCTGTGGAATTTCATCTCGTCGTAGCTATTAGGAGCGCGACCGAGAAAATGTTTGAAGTTTAGTTCGGTAAAACGATAGCGGGGACAAGTTTCAAAAAATCGCGAGCGATATAAATTGGATTTAGCAACTGCTCTGACGAATTCGCGAACGCTAAGTTCTCCATCTCTGAATTTAGATTCGGGAATTTCTACCCTTTCGCTTTCCATTACATAAGCATTACCTAACACTTGTTTGTAAACTGCTCTAATAATGGTGTCTAATTCGTCTGTGGAAAGATTTGGCGTGCGTTCTAGAGGTGGAGTATCTTCATATTGAGCTACTCCCAATTCTGATGCAGGTCCAAATGAACCAAAAGCCATGTTTAAATCTCCTATGAGAAACAATCTTGTGATCGATTAACAGAAAATAGTACGCTAGAGCATACTAAAAATATTTCCAGTCGAGAATACTGCCAAAGTATGATTGATGCAGCCTACTCAGACTGTCAGTCAGATAAACTCCTATTGCGTTTTACAGGCAAAGCAGCTTTGCTACTGTGAGGTATGTTCCGCCAGCCTGTTGCTAGCCGCAGTGGAGCTTTCTCCGAGCTTTGGTAAAATCGATACGCGAACTCGACAAGTAAAAGTTGTAAGTCCCAGGTAAACATTTCAGTGACTTCTTTTTCTTGTCTCGTCAACAATATTTGTTTTGTTCGTGAATCAATCAATTATGCCAAGCTTCAAGCCAACGCAAGGTAACGAAAAATCGAGTTAGTTATTTATTAGAGAGACTCTGCGCTTGTTACAGCACAGCTTTCTATTACTCTGTGATGTTTCACTGCCCTACGCATACTCTATTGCTAACGGCAAAATATACTGTTACAAGTTCATTTATACAATGCAGCCAGAACACATAGCATCAAGTTTTGTAAATTTATGCTGGATATTATTAACTATTGTTAAGTAACTTCAGACTTTGTTGCCTGTCAATTTGTCTTAAGTTCCACACCAAACCCTACTAACAGTAGGTTTTCTAAAGGTTGACCTTCTGAAGGACGTAAATAATTAAGTATTTTGCGAATCCGAACCTTGGGATTGTTGAGAGTAATTGAATCTACCGAAACTACCTTGGTATAGTTAGTAGTCATCAATAATTCTTTGGTAACGGAATTAAACCGAAAATGAGAAATAATTGGTCTGGCTTCTTCATAAGCGCGATCGCGCAAATAATCTCCTTCAAGGAGCGAGCCACTTTCGGTAGTGGGTACGAACATTAAGTTTAAATTTTGAGTTACCTCTTCTCCCGTTTCAGAAATCGTATAAAAACCTAAATTGAATCCTGGCAGATTATCTAAATCTCGCTCTAAATTGTAGCTGTTGTCTGTGAGGACTTTGACTTTTTGTTCGCTGGTTAAAGGTCGAACCTGAAACGTAGTTTGCGATCGCTCTACGTGTTGTTCTGGCAAATAGTGATAGGTACGTTCCGATTTCCAACTACCAACGCAATCTTGAAAAAACTCTTGAAAAATAGAATTCATTGTTCACCCTTTATCTCAATTTTAAAAATACTTTCGACAGGTTTTTGGGCAATACGACTCGACCAACCGAGAGCAGTTAAAAACTCCGCCGCTGAGTTAGTCTCAACTACATCTACGCCCCATTCCCCTGGCTGCAATGAACTGGGAGAACCCAAAGCTGGGGTAGTTTTCATTCCTCCCAGTAATAAAATATCGGCAGCTTTCTCACTATTAGATTTATTTCCAAAGTCACCCCGTCTTTTGTTTGCCAGTAGCTCGCCACATATTTTGCCAATCTGTTCGGCAGTGAAAGTTTGCTTCGAGAAAATAATTTCTACAATCCAGTGTGGATTGTCAATCGAGTTACAGCTAAGTTTATCGCGATCGCTCAATCCATCGATAAATATTTGGGCAAATTGTTCTCTATTAAGTGCGGGCAGTTCGTTGTTAAAAAGATTGAAATTATGGGAAAGCAGCATTCTCCCCGTATTGTTGTCGCTCACGTTTGAATTAAGATCGAGTTGGTTCTTTAGTTAGAAGGGTTTTGCTCGCGTACTAGAGCTTACAAAAAAGCCGTACGCAAATGCAACACTACTATAAGATGGCACTATTGGTTTTTAACAGAAACCCTTTCTCTAACTCTATTACTCGATCTTAATATTTTGCTAACAAGATGAGAAGTTAAATGTTTTCCACAGCAAATATTGTTTTTCCACAAATTACCCCATAGTTTTCCACAAACTTTAAAGAATTGGTTAACAAAAATTTGTAGAAATGTTATTTATTGGTTTCTAACAATTGAAACTTTATGCTTCGTCGTAAGCTTCAATATCTAATAAGTGGAAATATGGCTCGACCAACTCTTCTCTTTGAAAGGCGATTGCTCGCAACAGATGCCAATCTTCCAAAGCTTCAAAAGGACTACTATATTCATCTTTTTCTAAACGATTGGCTACAGCAGCTACATCTTCTGCCGTTAAATCGTCTATACTGCGTCCCATTAACTTTATGGTCTTATTCATTTTTAACTTCCTAATAAAGCAATAAAGTTCAGACAGAATGGACTCTCAACAAATTCTAACTTAGGTTGCTGCGATCGGGTAAAATTACAGACTTTAATAAAGTAGCTAGTTAGATCGCGGCAAAAATTAAATTGAGAAATACTTTAATTTATTTTATGTTCGCAAGTTCTAGAGGCTTGTTATATTAGGAACGAATTCAACTATTTCAATTGACATTGGCGATCGTTCTGCCGTGAAATAACGGCACTTACAGGAGAATCGCTGGCTCTAGCTTGGGTAAGCTTTGCTACCTATATAACTGAGTTGAAAACTAACTTTCTCGCGCCGTCAATAGCGACTAATGTGACTGTTGAATGAGATTGAAAGTCTGTAGTGTTTGATTTTTAAAGTTGATGTTTTTTTAATATGAGGAGTGAGGAGTGGACAAGATCGATTTTTTTTTAAAAGCCGTAAGTATTGGTACAGCTATAGTTTTGAGTAACGTAACTTTGGCTGCTGCCGAAGCATCTACCAAAGCAAATAAACATTTAAATACGATTGAACCTTATCCGCAGTTTGAAGCTCATTTTCTCTCTGCCAAAGGATTATTTAAACCAGTAGTAGTTAGCCCCAAAAGTAACAAATTAGTAAATACAGACAGCAATTTGACTATTGAGTCGGTACCAATAATCTCTCAGTCAACACCAACGCCAGCATCTTCAGAAAATAGAACTAACATTTTAGAATCGGCAGAAGAGCCAATTCCCAACCCAGAAATTCTCAATCCTAATGCTAATCCCTTGCTGTTTCCTACTAAACCTAGTGAAGTTGATGTTGATGCCCCCCAACCGATTACTTTAAGACAGGCATTGGAATTAGCAATTAAAAATAACAAAGATATACAGGTGTCGCGTCTGAATGTAGAGCGATCGCAGGAAGAACTACGTCAGGCAAGAGCCGATCTATATCCGACTTTTAGTACTTCAGTAAATGTTCAAAATGCTCGCTCTGCGGGTGCAGATTTAAGTGAGGCAGCCGCAGAGGCAGCTATAGAGGGAGCAGATCCTGTGACTGCACAACAGTTAGAGCAACAGTTTGGAAGTACCAATGAATCTAGTACTAGCTTTGATGGCTCTGTGTCAGTCAACTACGATATTTATACAGGAGGTAGAAGAGGAGCAGATATTCGCCGAGCCAAAAGACAACTACGTTTTAATGAATTAGATTTAGAAACAATCGTCGAACAAACACGCTTTGACACTGCCAGCGACTATTACCAACTGCAAAATAGCGATGCACAAGTAGAAATTCAGCGTGCTGCCGTAGAAGATGCCCAACAAACACTCAAAGACGCACAGCTTTTAGAGCAGGCAGGATTAGGTACGCGCTTTGAAGTTTTACAAGCCGAAGTAGAACTTGCTCAGGCACAGCAGGATTTGACTACCGCTATAGCTAATCAAAACATTGCCAGAAGACAGCTAGCAGAAACCTTGAGTTTGGGGCAACAGGTTAACTTAAGAAGTGCTGATGCGATCGAAGAAGCTGGTAATTGGAACTTGACTCTACCCCAAAGTATCGTACTAGCATATAAAAATCGTGCCGAATTAGAACAATTTTTACTACAAAGGGAAATTAACGCGGCGCAAAGACAAATTGCTTTAGCAGATATTAGACCTCAAGTAAGTGTAACTGGTAGTTACCAGCTATTTAATGGTTTTAATGATGATGTCGATAAGTTGGGTGATGGTTACACTGCTGCGGCGATTGTTCAGTGGCAGTTCTTTGACGGTGGCGCAGCTCGTGCTATAGCCGACCAGGAAGAAACCGATATTGACATTGCTGAAACACAGTTTGCCGACCAGCGCAATCAGGTACGTTTTGAAGTGGAGCAAGCTTACTACGGTTTGGAAGCCAACCAGGAAAACATCGACACTGCTACTAGAGGAGTAAATTTAGCCGAAGAAAGTTTACGACTGGCGAGATTGCGTTTTCAGGCTGGTGTAGGTACGCAAACCGATGTTATTAACGCTCAAACAGCCTTAACTCAGGCGAGAGGCGATTTAGTAAGCGCAATTATTGACTACAATCAGTCTTATGTTCAACTGCAACGTGCGGTTACTAATTTACCTGATAATAGTTTGTACGATTTACCATAGACGAAAATATATTAGGTAGCGGGTAATGGGTAGTTTATCTTGACTTGCTACTCACTACTCACTACTCACTACTCGTCTATATTCGCAATTCCATCATTTTTTGTAAGGCTTCAGCGATTTGTTCTGGCTGTACGATGGTCAATCTTTCCAAAGCACCGTTGTAAGGGGTAGGAATGTCCTGGGAAGATAAACGCAGTACTGGCGCATCTAGTTCGTCAAATAGCTGTTCGTTAATCAAAGCGACTAATTCGGCAGCTATACCGCCTGTTTTCATACATTCTTCGACAATAATCACTTTATGAGTCTTTTGTACCGACTCCCGAATTGTTTCCATATCAAAAGGCTTGAGAGAAATTAGATCGATAATTTCGGGGTCGTAACCCTGTTTTTCGATCGCCTTTAAAGCCTGGGTGCAGTGATGGCGCATCCGCGAATAGGTAAGAATAGTAACGTCTTTGCCTTTACGAACAATTTCTGCTTTGTCTAGAGGTACGATATATTCTTCTTCTGGCAAATCGTCTTTGAGGTTGTAAAGTAAGACATGTTCAAAAAATAATACGGGGTTGTCGTCGCGAATCGCTGCTTTTAATAAACCTTTAGCATTGTAGGCAGTAGAACAGGCAACAATTTTTAAGCCAGGTACGGCATGGAAATACGCTTCTAACCTTTGAGAGTGTTCTGCACCCAACTGTCTGCCTACACCTCCAGGTCCTCTAATTACCATCGGGATTTTAAAGTTACCGCCCGAAGTGTAGCGCAGCATTCCCGCATTGTTAGCAATTTGGTTGAACGCTAACAATAAAAAGCCCATGTTCATCCCTTCAATAATCGGGCGCAAGCCAGTGAGAGCCGCTCCTACCGCCATACCACAGAAACTATTTTCGGCGATGGGAGTATCTAACAGACGTAAATCTCCATACTTTTTATACAGATCTTTAGTAACTTTGTACGAACCACCATAGTGTCCGACATCTTCTCCCAAGACAAAGACGGTGTTATCTCTTGCCATTTCTTCGTCTGTCGCTTCTCTTAAAGCGTTAAACATCAAAGTTTCAGCCATAAGTATATTTATCTAACCTCAGCAAAAATTAATCCTACCACTATCTATCTAGCCACAAATGTAACTTAGATTAGTTTGCCAAAATCCAAGTATCTTTACTACCGCCACCTTGAGTAGAGTTGACTACTAAAGAATCTTTGACCAAAGCTACTCTGGTTAAGCCTCCAGGAAAAACATACAGGCGATCGCCCTGGTGTAAGATATAGGGGCGCAAGTCTACGTGTCTGCCTGCTATGTTGCCATCAACTAATGTAGGAATACGAGATAGAGCAAGTGTCGGTTGAGCGATATATTCTCTGGGTTGGGCTTTAATTTTTTGCGCGAATGTTTCTCTTTCTTCCTGGCTAGCTTTATTACCAATTAACATTCCCTTGCCCCCCTCGCCACTAGCCGCTTTGACTACCAGCTTATCTAAATTATCTAAAACATAGGCGCGATCGCTTTCCTGCCAGCAGAGATAGGTAGGAACATTAGATAATAGGGGTTCTTCATCTAGATAGTAGCGAATCATTTCTGGTACGTAAGCGTAAATTACCTTGTCGTCTGCTACTCCCGTACCGACGGCATTGGCTACGGCGAGCTTACCTTGTTTGCATAGAGCAATAATTGCTGCCGTACCGCTGTCATAGTTGTTGCCTGGCATCTTATCTAGCAGATCGAAATTGGCGCGACGGTAGAGAACGTCAATCTGCTGTAATCGTTCATCGTCGTGTAATTTCAAGTAACCATCATCGATAACCAAATCTTTTGGTTCTACTAAATAAGCTCCCATTTGCTCGGCTAAGAAAGAATGCTCGAAATATGCCGTTTCGTGGCTACCTGGGGTTATTACTGCTATAGTTGGTTTTTTATCGCCAAGAAAATTATTCTGCATGGTTTTTAATAGTTCTTGGGGATAGTTTGCAATTGGTTCGACTGCTACTTTGTCCAATAGTTGTGGTGTAACTTGCTTCATGGTCGAGCGATTGTAAAGCGCGTAGGCAATACCAGAGGGGATACGCAGATTGTCTTCTAGTACAAACCAACTTCCGTCTTTGTCTTTAACTAGATCGATACCGCTAACATGGCACCAAACGTCATTAGGTGGCTTCATGCCCATACATTCGGGAACAAAACCAACTGCTGAAGTTACAATATTTTCTGGAATAATACCATCGCTAATAATTTGCTGGCGATCGTAGATATCGGCGCAAAATAAATTGAGAGCGCGAACTCTTTGTTTTAAACCTGCTTCTAACTTTTGCCATTCTTTGGCAGCAATAATTCTGGGAATAATATCGAAAGGCAAAACTTGTTTTTTACCGTCAACAATATAAATAGCTCCCAAGTCATCTAGTATTTGCTGCGCCTGCTGCTCGATCTTTTCCAGTTCTGCTAATGAGCGTTGCTGAAGCCATTCAACAACTGCTACAACTGGCGATCGCGCCTCGCCAGTAGCTGTCATATACTCATCGAAAAAATTTTCGGTACTATAAGAATCTAAAAGCACGGTTTTTAAAAATTTTCTAAGCTAAAAGCATAATAAAACTAATTTTACTGTTTGTTGCTAGATAGTTTATGACCATAGCTACTGAAACCACTCTTATCAGTCGAGAAGAAGCCCAAACTTTAATTGAAGCGGCGATCGCACAATCGGAAGCAGAAGCAGTATTTATCAGTCTGAGTGCGAGCGAATCTGCTCTCAGCCGCTTTAGCGAAAATCAGATCGGGCAAAATATTCGCAAAAATAAGTTCAACCTGACGGCAACTAGCTATTTTGGCAAGCGCAGTGCTTCGGCATCTACCACCGAACTGGATAAAGACGCTATTACTCAGACTTTACGCCGTTCGGAAGCTTTAGCTCGTTTTGCCCCAGAAGATCCAGAATGGGTAGAATTGCTGCCGCCTCAAAGTTACGAAGAACGTGTTCCAGCTTTCGATCGCGCCACTGCTAATTTTTCCCCATTAGCTAAAGGAGAAATGATTCAAAAAGTCTGTTCCTTGAGCAAAAAGGCAGGGGTAAATGGTTCGGGAACCCTAAGTACGGATACTTCACTATACGCCATCGGTAACTCTCGCGGTTTATTAGTCAGCGATCGCGGTACGGATGCCAATTTTAGCTTTACCGCTCGTTTGGACAATGGTTCTAGCTGGAGTAGGCGCACCGCCTGGAGCGTATCGCAGTTGCCAATTGAGGAAACTACAGAAAGAGTTATCGAACGGGCGATCGCTTCGGTTAATCCCCGTGAAATTAAACCAGAAGACTATACGGTTATCTTTGAACCTGCGGCGATGAGCAGTCTGTTACCCTGGGTAATTTGGAATTTAGATGCGCGCTCGGCTGATGAAGGGCGATCGTTTATGTCCCGTAGCGATGAAACTGGAGCTATGGGTAATAGAGTTGGGGAGCAGTTGTTCAATCCTATCGTGCAGGTACAGCGCAATCCCGCTCATCCTCTGTTACAGTCGGGTAGATTTTTTGGTAACGGTTTGGCTAATAGCTATTTAGACATTATCAAAGATGGTATTCCCCAAACCTTATCCTACAGTCAGTATTGGGCAGAAAAACAGGGCAAACAACCTACTGGCGCAATGTATCCCATCGTGATGACTGGCTCGTCACAAAGCATCGAAGATTTAATAACTAGCACCGAACGAGGTATTTTTGTCAGTCGCGCCTGGTACGTGCGTTATGTTAACCCCCGCACCTTAGAAGTAACGGGAATGACTAGAGATGGTACTTTCCTCATTGAAGATGGTAAGCTAGCATATCCCATTAAAAATTTACGCTTCAATCAAAGTTTACCTGAAATGCTAAATAATGTTGTCGCAGTGAGTGAAGCGCAGCGTTGTGGCAGTAGCGTTATTCCTGGTTGCCAAGTTGAGAATTTTCACTTTAGCAGCGTAACAGATAGTGTATGAGCCAGTTTAACTATTACGACAATATTGCTCATCTCTACGATCGCACTCGCTGGATGACAGAATCAGTTGCTGAAGAAATTGCAGAATTTATTTTGGAATTAGTAAAGGCGACTCCTACAACTTCTTTTTTAGAACCTGGGGTCGGTACTGGTTTAAATGTTCTGCCTTTAGTTAAACGCGGCTACTCTGTGACTGGAATCGATATTTCTCAAGAAATGATCGATCGCTTCAGACAAAAACTGCACGAAATTCCGCTAAATCTCAAGCTCATTCATGCCGATGCTTCACAACTACCTTTTACAGACTGTAGTTTTGACGTTGTGTTAACAGTTAACATGATTCATACGGTTGCAAATTGGCAGCAATTTTTGAGAGAGATCGATCGCGTTTTAAAACCACAAGGTTTTTACCTCAACGCTCGCTGGATTACTCCACCAGCACGTCTGGAATTTGAGAATTACTTGAGAGCTATTTTGGCTGAGTATCGAGTCGAACCAAGATCGAAAGTAGTCGAAATCGATATAGAAAGCTATTTTCAGAGCCAAGGTTATCAATCTAATTATGCGATCGCGTCTGAATGGACGGTAAGCAACTCTGTTGAAGAACTTCTTAGCTTCTATAAATTAAAAGCGTACGGTTTATGTTGGAGCGTGTCAGATAAAATTTTTAAGCGAATAATAAAAAAGTTTGAAGAGTTTTGTGTAAAAAAATACGGTTCTTTAACTAGACAGTTATCGTCTCAAGCCAAATACGAAGTTTGGATTTATGCTGCTTGCTAATATAGGTTTTGTATCCCAAAAGCTAAGATTATTTACCGTCATCTAATTTGTGTATTTAGCTAAAAGCCATTAACGGAAACAAGCCCTGGACATTTACAGCCGCTTTACTAATGTAACCCGCAATAATTTTTTGCAGATCTTCTAGTAAGTAAGGTTTATTCAAATAGCGATCGCAGCCTTCAAGTAAAAGGCGATCGCATTCTTGCTGCTGAGTTATTGCCGTTACTGCTACAATTGGAATTTTTTTAGTCCGAGGATTCCCTTTTAGTTGCCGCACCAAGCTCAAGCCATTTTCCTTACCAAGCATAATATCTAACAAAATTAATGCTGGCTGCTGCCGCTCGATAATTGCTCTAGCTTCTTCTAAATTTCTTGCTGCTACAAAAGTATACTTTAAAAAAATCAGTGCGTGAGAAATAAACAGTAAATTATCTTCGTTATCTTCAATAACTAATATTATCGGTACTTGTTTACTTTGCAGAGAATTTGACTTCAGTTTCATCAAATTGATTCCTCTTTTTTACTGAAAAAGTATAATTTGAGCGCAAAAAGCTAAAAACTTAGCTTTGAGCATAAGTTTACAATAAAACAAAATAGGTCAACTTTGCCTGTATCAAATACCTTTGATTAAGTATTTATTAATACTTTTTAAATTAAGTTTATCTGTAAGCCAATTAATCATAACACAAAGAAAAAAAACTTAATAAACTTTAGTTGCGCTCGCAAAAGAAAATTTTTAGCTTAACGGCAAGAAGTCTCACCGTAATTTTTAATTCTATATTGAAACTAAAAAAAGGGTTTGAACTTGTCAAACCCCTAGCTCGAACGAACTTATTTTTTTAAATGGCGTTATATTGCCATAGCTTAAAATTTAAAATTAAGCAAACCACTCTTCAACTGCTTCTTCTTTAGTATTTGTATTGCGGGAAGGAGTTTCGCGCTCGAACTTCATGTGAATCGAACGGGTTTGTTCCCCATCGACTGCTACTGCTTTGATGGGATAGTCGATTAAACCATCCTGGAAAGACATCTGGAAGCGGAAAGTTCCGTCAGGATTGAGCTTAATTTGGCGATCGCCGATAGTTACGGTGGCATCGGGTTCGGTAGCACCATAAACGATTAGTTCTGCGTCGGCAACCAGCCAGAACTGACGAGGACGGGGAGGTACGACATCAGCAGAAAAGCCAACACCAGACATATTCAAGCCCGATACATTTGGTACAGCCCACATACCAACGCCAGAGGGGAAGACATAAGAGCTAACTGCCTGTTCGGGAACTTGCTGCATCGATCCAAACAAAGAGCCTGCAACGCGCATAGCTTCGGTAGTTTTAGTCATACCAAAGACGCGGTCGTAAATCTTGTTACCTTCGGCAACTCCTTCGGCTGTAACGCTTGCTTGTTTCTTAGCAGGAGGAACTAACTCGTAGAAAGTTTTACCTCGTAAATCTTCTTCCCAATTAACCGTAATGAAGGCATCTTCAATCCAGTCTGAAGGATAGACGGGAGGAATACTAACTGCTGTCGAACGAGCTAGAATTAGCCAACGACCATCCGCACAGCGATAGCCAATATCAGCCACGTAATTGCGATCGCTTACGGGAATGGGTAGATACCATTCTCTTGCCATTTCATCACAAAGATATTCTTGAACGCTGTGAGGGGCTTGAGTATCGATGTTGATGTCAGTAACGTCATAAAGACGCAGGGCTAACTGCTGTCCGCCCTGACGACGTAGTTCTTCTTTACGATCGTTAGGAACATCCCAATATGCGTATGCCCATTGAGGATCGCGAGGCATTAGCACGATACGACTTTCGCCATAGCCGTCGGGTAGCTCTCCTAAATCGCGATCGACCGAAGTTAAAGAATCGGTTTGATTATCTTCTTGACCTACTTCAAATTTTGCAGCTTCCACTTCTTGCTCCTCTGTAACTACTATTGAATTTTGAGAAAATCTTTCTGTTTCCGATCTTGTTATTGCTTCTTTAATGGCAGTCAGTAATTGCGCTTTACGCATCCGACTGTAGCGAGAAATGCTAAACTCGCTGGCAACTTTTCTCAGTTGCCTTAAAGTCATTTCTTCTAATGGTGGACGTTCTTTTGCCATTGTGTGTACAGTCTCCAGTTTGTAGACGATATTTAATTAGGCGATATCTCCAGATTTAAAATAATTAAAGCTTTTTCTATTTGTGTTTTGTCTACTAAAAATTATTCAAACAATATTGGATACTTTCCAATATTTGTCTATCTGTATTGTTTGTCGCAGGCATTTTGTTCTATACGGTGTTTTGTAAATTTGAGTCTGTTTGTATTCAAACTGCTAATAGCAAAATTTCCGCTCTTCACAAATTTAATTTTTAGTTTGATGAATTAAATAAAAATCGGTCTGCGACTGCTTAACTATATTTAACAAAAAAATTTTTGAGATATCCAGGGGTCAAACTAACGAATAATGTTTATCAAACGAATTTCCTGGCTTTTGGGGATCGTTATGCGATCGTTTCATGACTTTTGCGATCCCCGCAATGATATTTTGATAAACAAAGTTAATAACTAGAATTGAAATTACTAATCAAAATCCTTGAAAAGTCTTGGCAGTTAGTCAATTTAAGCAATGTCAATAAATTTTGATTTTTGGCTCAAAAAAAATAGAGACGCGAGCATTTTCTCGAACGCCTCTATTTTTTTACTCTGGTTTATGACCTTTTCCCGAATACAACTAGATAATTTTGATAGCTTATTCGAGAAGGATTGGGGTACTAGTGTTTTTACAACTTGGCTAACTCTTCAGACACAGTATCGATAGTAAAACGAATTTGCTCTTCAGTATGATTGCAGGTAACAAAAAACCTCAAGCGAGCCTCATTTTGGGGTACAGAAGGATAAATCATAAAAGGAACGTTAATTCCTCGCTGGAAAAGCTGCTGCGATAGCTGAATCGATTTAAGCGAGTCGCCAACAATAATTGGAATTACAGGAGAATCTTTACTCATCCCCGTTTTCAGTCCTTTAGCTCTAGCTAGTTCTAAAAACAACTTAGCTCTAGCTTGTAAAATAACGGCTCGTTCTGGTTCTGCTTTAAGAACGCGGACTGCTGCTAAAGTCGCTGCTGTGTTAGGAGGAGACATCCCCACGCTAAAAACAAAACCTGGAGCAGTATATTTAAGATACTCTACCAAAGCGCGATCGCCAGCGATATAGCCACCGCAGCTAGCAAACGACTTGCTGAGAGTTCCCATCCAGATATCGACATCGCGAGGATTTACACCAAAATATTCGCTTATACCCCTACCGCTGTTACCTATCGTTCCCATTGAATGAGCTTCATCGACCATCAAAAATGCTTTGTAGCGTTTTTTCAGCGCGATAAACTGAGGTAGATCGGCAATATCACCATCGGTACTGTATACACCTTCAATGGCAATCAAAACTCGTTGATAGCGGTGGCGACGCTCGCGTAAAATTTTGGCTAGAGCCGCAGCGTCGTTATGGGGAAAAGCTACCAAGCTCGCTCCCGAAAGAAAACAGCCTTGTAGAATGCTGTTATGACTGAGAGAGTCGTAGATAACCAGATCGTTTTTACCAAACAGATGCCCGATGGTAGTAACGTTGGTAGCGTGTCCGCCTACCATGACGATACTATCTTCTACACCAATAAAGTCGGCAATTTCAGCTTCTAATTCTTTGTGTAAGGGTTTTTCTCCTGAAATTAGGCGACTGGCACAGGCAGAGGTTCCGTAAAGATCTGTAGCATCTTTAGCTGCCTGCGAAACCACAGGATCGCCGCACATTCCAACATAATTATAGGTGGCAAAATTTATTAGTTCTCTACCGTTAACGGTTGTTTTGTCATTAACTATTTTTTCTTGGGGAACAAAAAAAGGATTGCCCTTACCTAAGCTAGATACTCGCTCGAGCTGAGAACGCAACTTTTGATATTCGGGGAATCGGTCAAAAATATAGTTTTCTGGCAAAATTTCTGCTACCTCATTTGGTTGGCAGGCTTCGGTTTCCAAACTTACGCTGGTTTCCTCAGAAGAAACAGGCTTGAAGTTGGTCGCTAAATATTTAGCTAAAGTTTCAATGTTTTTATAATCCCAAAGCAAAGTAGGGGAAAGCCGACAGCCCAGATAATTTTCTAATTCTCCTGAGAGGTTGATAGCTTCGGCTGAATCCAGACCGAATTCGTCAAAATCTTGGCTTACATCTATTTGATTGGGTTCAATTGCTAATATTTGTGACAGCTTGTCGATCAGCCATCCTTCAATGACTTCTGTTTTAGATGAATTACTAAGATTTTGTAACGTACCATTTCTCAGAGAAACATTTTTGTTTTCCTTACCGTTCCAGGTTTCATTTAATAGTGTCATTATTAACTCCTACACCACTTTATTTTTTAACTTTTGGTCTAGCCGACACTTTCCCAGACCATGCGCTCGGATACGATGGTTATTTTGCCACGAACCCCCGCCAAAATACTAGTGTATTTAGCAGGGGTTGGTGTTAGTCGATTTATTTTCAATTGCTCGGCGACCTCATTCTGGTTAAAAATAAATTACTAGATTTAGATTGAATCTATAACAAACCAGTTTAGATCGCCACTCGTCCAATGAAAGATATTTCACTTTTTAGCTGGCAATATATTCACGGACAAAAGAACGTCTGCGTCTAAGTTGTGATAGAGCTTGATGCTCTAGTTGACGTACTCGTTCGCGGCTAAGACTCATTCTTTGACCAATTTTAGCTAAAGATAGTTCCTTGCCATCTTCTAGCCCAAAACGCAAGGATAATACCTCTCGTTGCTGGGGAGTCAAATCTGCTAGCAAATCGTATAAATCTTGTCTGAGCAGTTGCTGAGTTGCATAATTGTCGGGAGAAATGCCGTCATCTTCTAAAAGTTCCGACAATTCCGTATCTTGATTATCGCCGACGCGTACGTCTAGTGAAATTGGTTGGCGAGCTACGCTTAAATACTCCCGAATTTGGGAAGTTTCTAAGCCCAATTCTGCCGCTATCTCTTTTGGTTCGGCACTACGTCCGAGTTTTTGGGCTAGTTCTCGCTGGGTTTTTTTAATTTTGTTGAGTTTTTCGGTAATGTGAATTGGCAAACGAATCGTGCGAGCCTGTTGGGCGATCGCTCTAGTAATTGCCTGTCGAATCCACCAGTAAGCATAAGTAGAAAATTTGTATCCTTTAGTGGGATCGAATTTTTCTACTCCTCTTTCCAAACCCAAACTTCCTTCCTGAATTAGATCGAGAAATTCCATATTGCGCTTCTGGTATTTTTTAGCGATCGCTACTACCAGACGCAAATTAGCCTCGATCATTTTTCTTTTCGACCGTTGTCCTATCTTGACAACCCTGTCTAGTTCTACTTCACTCATTTGGACTTCGTTAGCCCACTCCTTCAGACTGAGTTGACGATCTAACTTTTGCTCTAACTCTTCTTTTACTGCCAACAGGGTCATCATTTTCTGTACGTGCTTGCCATAAACAATTTCTTGTTCGTGGGTTAACAACGGTACCCTACCAATTTCATGCAGATAAGTTCTAACCATATCTGCTGAATGGTTTGCTTTTTTTGTCGATTTATCAATTTTGGCTTTGGGCATCTTTACAGTTCTGACTCCTTTGAAGTTATCAAAAGTCCGTCGATTTAGCTGAATTTCAACCTATTCAATCCGAAATATCGGCAAGAGGAATATTTTTATTCTTCTTGGTGTTTATTGGTCAACTCAACTCAAATTGGCGTTCGGTTATTTTAGACGTTGAAAACTAGTTAAAGGTTCGATAAAAATTTCAAAAATTGCTTAACAATCTAACCTCAAACGGATTTTTAACGTTATGTAAACTACAGTATCGCTACTAAGTTTATTATCGATCGAAAATAGTTGCTATTTAAAGCTATTGATAGGAGGGATTGCCGAACTAACTCATAATGACTGTTTTTATTTAAGGTGTAGATAACAATAAGTCTGAATAGAGAAAAAACAGAGAATAGTAAGCAGTAAATAGTGAATATTACTAAAAACTCATGTAGCTCAATAGCAATGTTGCGATCGCCAGCCAAAGCAAAAAACAGTAACGAGTGAGCCGTAAAGCCCCAATTATTTTCTCTGGAGTAATAGATTCAACTAAATTTCCCAACAGCGGCTTAACTTTGGCTATTCCTTGATAAAAATTAGTACCTCCTAACTGAACTTTTAAAATTGCCGCATAAACGCATTCGCTCCAGCCCGAATTAGGACTGGGATCGCTTACTGCGTCGCGTCTGCATAAAGCTAAAACTCGTAAGGGAGAACCAGAAAAGCAACTGAGAGTCAGTACGGTCAACCGACAGGGAAGCCACGTCAGATAATCTTCCAGTCTCGCGCTAAACCAACCTAAATCTGTATGGGGTTCGCGGCGATATCCTATCATTGAATCAAGGGTACTAGCAGCTTTATAACCCAATGCTAAAGGCACACTGCCGATTGCAGGAATAAACGCGCCTACAATTGCATAGAATAGCGGAGCGGTAACGCCGTCTACGGCATTTTCTCCTACAGTTTCCAGTAATGCTCGCAATATTTCTGACTCTGATAAATTGTCCGTATCTCTACCAACGTATAAACTCAAGCGAGTCCTCGCCGCAACCAAATCTCCCAAATCAAGAGGCTGTAGAACGTCTTCAATTGCCAATCGCAGACTTTTTCCTGCAAAGCAACTAGCCAGTAAAACTACTGCGGCGAGCTTACCCAGCCAAGGATGAATCCAACTGCCAGACCAAACTATTATCCAGCCAGCCAAGCCGCTACCAAAAATTAAGCCGATACCAAGCCCGATTCCTGCCAAACGTCGCAGTATTGCTTTGTCAGTGCCAGCAATTATCCACTGAGATAAATTTTTAATGCCCCAACCCATAACACGTACGGGATGATACCAGTTCCAAGGATCGCCAATAATAAAATCTGCGATCGCTGCTAGAAATAAAATTAATGCCGAATTGCTAAAACTGGATACGAAAATTGTTGTTAATTCCGAATTTTGTGAACGTTATCTTCCCAATTTTTGCCGTCGAACGGTTTAATTTCAAAGTACGCCATTGCTTCGCCATCAAGAGTGCGGAGGTTGACATCAATCGCGTTGGGATGAGAACGAGGACGATAAAAAGCATGGATACCACAAATAGAGCAAAATGTGTGGCGAGCAATATGGGTATTAAAAGTATAGGTAGTTAAAACATCTTCACCCTTAATAAGAGTAAAATTTTCGGGAGGGACAATTAGATGTAAAAAACCTTTTTTACGGCAAATCGAACAATTACAGTCATCTGCTACAAAGCGATCTATCGACACTTGAAAGCGAACCGCACCGCAGTGGCAGCCTCCCTGAAAAATTTTTGCCTCTTTCTTGTTAGTCATTAAATCGTACCCTAACTAAACAATAAAATTATTTTCTTCACCCTGTGCTGCCTGACGGCTTCGAGCATCATAATATAAATCTGCCAAAGTAATATTATATAGAGCTTCTTTTAATTTTTGATGGAGTCTGCGCCAAAGACTAAATGTCACCCAGTCTTCGGCAATGTTTGTATCGGGGCTATGTTTAGATAAAGGTTCGATAGTTTCTCCTACTGCCTCAAAAATTTTGCCCAGAGAAATTTGTTCGGGACTATGTGCCAACTGGTATCCGCCTCTGGCACCTCTAATTGAAATAACTATGCCAGAACGTCTCATTTCTATCAGCAATTTTTCTAAATATGGAGCTGGTATATCTTGGCGAAGGGCAATTTCTTTAACAGATGTCGGTCCGTATCCTGGTTGCAAACTAAGATCTAGTAGTGCTTTAACACTGTAGTGACTTCTAGTTGTTAACTTCATCTGAATAATTTAGTTGGTAGATAAAGTATATTTATCTGTTTGATTTTATGTATTAAATAGGTATTAAGATAATTTACTCCAATCGAGCTAGTTAAACAAAATTTATTTTTGTTAGTTTAGTTATTTTTGCAAGAGAAGTGTAATATAGTTTTAGATAGATTAGCAAGATAAATATTATTGCTTTGGCATGGCTATAGCTAAAGTGCAAATCTGTAAACCAAATATATAATTTAGTTGTCTTAAGTTAATGGCAAAAACAACTCAGCCCAAACCTTTAGTTGGTCAAGAACTAATTGATAAAGTCAAAAAACTAGATAATCTCTCTAAAGAGCAAAAAGCTCGTGAATGTGGTTACTATACGGTTACTAAGAACGGTGTAGAACGAGTCAACATGATGAAATTTCTTAACGCATTAATTGATGCAGAAGGAATTGAATTAGACAGTACTTCCGACGGACAGGGTAGAGGTGGAAGGTCTGCCAGTTATCGGATTAGCGTTCAGTCTAATGGTAATTTGCTTATTGGTTCGGCATATACTTCTAAGATGGGTTTAAAACGAGGAGATGAGTTTGAAATTACTCTTGGTAGAAAACATATCCACCTCCGACAAATAGGTGGAGATGAAGAAGAATAAACTAACTTGGTAATTGGCATTTTTCAATGTTACTATTTGCAAGTTCATGCTTAGGTTAGTAGCTTCTTAGCTAAAAAATTGAGCTTGCTCRAARMAGYYSGAGCGGAACTTTGAGGTTGTAATGCTATTTCAAGCTAATAATAGTTAACAGCCTCACCCTATTTTTTTCACGCTGCGTCAGTGTTACTATTTATTTTTGGTGTTTTTGACTGCAAGAACCCAAGTATCCTCGACTGTGGGAAATGCGTTAATTTCTTTAGCAGATAGATCGAGTTTCCGAACTGCTTCATTGTTTAGCAACAGATAAGCAGATGAGCTTTCTGTCCAGTATTGCTTTAGCTGTGAAACATTTAAATAAATAATTTGATGTTGGCTATAAAAACTAAGGGCAGAGTTGTTGTTTGTCTCAGAAGTGTAGACAATTTTGGTTTCGGGAACGGTCTGTTGAATTAAATTGGCAAGGGGTTTTAGTGGCTCAAAAGAAGAGCGTTCCCACATCCAGTATGGAGAACTGACAAAAATAAACAGCGATACGTAGAAACCCCAAAATAATAGAGAAATAAATTGAACTTCTCTTCTAATAATTGATACTAGGGCAGCCACTAAAGTAATCGTTAAAGCTATACACAAAATAGCTAAATAAAGATCGAGCCGAGCAAATAATTTACAGTACAAACCAGTAACCGCGATCGCTCCTGCCATTATTACAAAACTAAAACTCAGCCAGCGAGGAAAATCGATAAAGCTTGGCAAACTACGGATTTGCTCTAGTTTGATTCCACCAGCGAGTGCCAGTGCGGGACAAAGTGGTAAAATATACCAGTAGCGACTATCGGTTACGAGCAAAACCGAGAGTAAAGAAATTCCCGCCCAGACTGTTATCAGCTTACTCCAACTCCAGAGAAGATTGGCTCTGACCAACTGTAAGCCAGTAAAAATTACGATTGACCAAGGAAATAAATACTGCAGCCAAATTAAAACACTGTTAAATAGCTGTAAATCTTTATTTACATCAATTGCTTTAATTGTCTCTAGTAATAAATGCCAAATGTCAACAACGGTAGTTGCGTCATGACTATACCACTGCACTACGTACCAAAGCAGCGCGGGAGCAACACCTACAACGATACCGTTCCAAAAATATAGGGAACTAAGCAAACGAGGAGTATCCCAACTAAGAAAAATTAAGATAACCGCCAATAGCCTCAAGCTATCAATGCCGCTACTTAGAGCAGTTGCTCCTAAAGCGATTCCTGCAACTGAAGTCCATCTCAAGTCACGGCGCGATCGCAAAATTGCCCAAATTGTCAAAATTTCCAGACACAACAGTCCACCATCAAAGGTAGCCAAGCGCCCCAAACGAACGATCGGCAAAAAAGTCAGATAAATTGCAGCCGAGAATAAAGCGGGCAGTCGAGCGATAAAAATTTCTCGACCGATTTTGTAGAGCAACAATACCGAAACAGCACTAAATAATGCTCCTGGCAGACGAGTCGTATATTCGCTGATGCCAAAAAAAGTATAGGTAAGAGCGATAAGATTACAGACTAAAAGCGGACAATTAAAAGTCGGTTCTCCCCAAAAAGTCGGAAAAATCCAAGACTTTAGGTCTGATGATGACTCGTAAATTTCGCTAGCCATTTGAGCCAATACCGCTTCTCCATCGCTCAAGGGGAGATTACCCAAGCCGACTAAAAATAAACCCAAAGCCGCTAGTAAGAATCCCGTAACACAAAAATGTTCTAACCAAATTTCTCCGCGACGCGGTTTGGCGGTATAGCGTCTCCAAAGATGAGCTAAATGAGATGACATAAACAGATCGATTGCGAGTTACTCGAGCAAAATTAAATTTGGTTATCCACCAAAAGCAAAAAACGTTCGACTCAGAATATATTTTTCTAACTCAGCTTTAAGCTACGAAGTTACAGCGTCTTGCATAACAATTTGATACAGCATCAAGAATTTAACAATGAATAACGAGCGTTTAGCATTTAACATTAAGCATTTATTGTCTGTAATGGTCAATGTTCATTGTTTACTAGCCTTACTAGTTGCTTCAAGATCGGGATGTTAAAATACTCATCATAAATAATTACTTTAATTGAATATCGAGCAATTAGCGCGATTTTCTATTAGAAATTGGGAGTGTCCTGCTACAGTTTAAAGCGTAATCGGGCGATTGGCTGTTGCGTAGCAAGTCGTAGACTCAGCCAGCGCGCGGAGCGCGGAGGGTCTAACAAATATCGAGAATACCCGACAGTTATTTTACTCTAGTTTCTAAAGCAAAAAATATCTGCACCGAATGCCTAAAAATTATTAGCTTATGGAAGGATCGTTTACCATTACTTTACAAATAGTTATCACTGTTTTGGCGGGCATTAGCGCACAGGTACTAGCAGAATATTTTCAAGTTCCCAGCATAGTTTTTTTACTAATTTTAGGTATTTTACTGGGTACAGACTGCTTGAATATCTTGCATCCTCAAAGTTTGGGTGTAGGGTTAGAAGTTCTGGTAGCTCTTTCTGTAGCAATTATTCTGTTTGAAGGCGGTTTGAATTTAGAGCTAAGAGAATTAGGTAGAGTTTCGGGCAGCCTGCGTAACTTAGTTACTATAGGTACTCTAATTACCTTAATTGGTGGGGGAATGGCGGCTCACTGGTTGGCTGAATTCCCTTGGGCGATCGCCTTTTTATACGCTTCTTTGGTTGTAGTAACAGGTCCTACGGTAATTAGTCCTCTACTCAAACAAGTAAAAGTCGATCGCCGAGTTGCAACCTTATTAGAAGGGGAAGGCGTTTTAATCGATCCTGTAGGGGCGATTTTGGCTGTGGTGGTGCTTAATACGATTTTGAATACCAATGCGGCTCCTATAGAAGTAATGAGTGGATTGCTGCTGCGTTTGGGAATTGGAGCTACAGTGGGAGGCGTTGGCGGTTGGCTGGTAGGCTTGTTGCTCAAGCGCGACAAACATATTTCAGAAGAGTTAAAAAATTTAGTTGTCTTAGCAGCAGTCTGGGGTTTGTTTGTCTTATCTCAGAGCCTACGTAGCGAGTCGGGATTGATGGCAACAGTGGTAGCTGGTATCGTGCTCAAAGAATCGTCAATACCAGAAGAAAGACTGCTGAAAAGATTTAAGGGGCAACTAACCGTTCTCTGTGTTTCGGTGTTATTTATTTTGCTGGCAGCAGACCTGTCTATAGATAGTGTTTTTGCTTTGGGTTGGGGTAGCGTCTTGGCGGTATTGGTTTTGATGCTCGTAGTGCGCCCCATTAGCGTGGCGTTATGCACCTGGAATAGTAACTTAAACTGGCGACAAAAAGCGTTTTTAGCTTGGGTTGCGCCCAAAGGAATCGTTTCTGCTTCTGTAGCTTCTTTATTTGCGATTTTGCTAACCGAAAAAGGCATTAACGGTGGTGATGCGATTAAAGCCCTGGTATTTTTGACCATTATCATGACCGTATTTCTTCAAGGGTTGACCGCACGTTGGGTAGCTAGCTGGTTAAATATTACCTCGGCTCGTGCAAAAGGAGCGGTAATTATTGGCTGTAATCCTTTAGGTCGCTATATCGGACGTTTATTTCAAGAGCTAGGAGAATCAGTAGTGGCGATCGATACCGATGCTGAAGCCTGTAAAAAAGCCGAAGCAGATGGTCTACAGGTGTTTCAAAGCAGTGCTTTAGATTCGGAAGTTTTAACTGAAGCGGGAATAGAATCAATGGGTACTGTAATTGCTCTAACTAATAATGGTGAGGTTAACTTAGTTTTGGCACAAAGAGCGGTAGAAGAATTTCAGCCCCCTAAAGTCTTAGCGGTATTTCCCCAAACCGAATATAACAACGGTCAGAATAAAACTAAAGTAGATCGGGCTTTTGTCGATAGTCTACCTATCAAAACCTGGAATACATACATTGATGACGGTCAAATTAAATTAGGTACTACAGTTTTACAAGAGTCAGAGTTCTCTCTACAACAGGCTCATTTACAAGCATTGATTAGAGAGGGAGAACTGCTACCTCTACTGGTTAAACGACAAAATATGCTTCAGGTAGCTAAAGCTGAAGAACAATGGCAATTAGGAGACGAAATTATTTATTTGCTTCACGACAGCCGACCCAAGTTGCTTAAGCGTCTCTCTGGTAATAGTCAGTCTTCCCGTCTAGTTTTAGAAAAACTTCCAGAAGTAGAAAAAATACCGATCGCAGCACCCAGATCGGATTCTACAGAAGTTTCAGCATCTAAAGCTGTTTAGCTTGCTGTTGCTAGTTATTTTTATCTTTGAAATAAGTAATTAGATTGAAAAAATAGATTATTTTCTTATATTGACTTAATTTATCGCACTATCATATTAATTAATACATATTAGACATTAAAAAATAGTTCATTATGGATGTCAAAGCAATCTTACTAATCCTAACGGGAGTTTTTACTATTTCTTGCTTATTTTTTGGTACCAAGAACGGCTACTATGATTCCGACAACTATGATGGTAATGGTTCGGCTCATTAATTGGTTCTAAAGGGTTGAGTTAGTAGGCAGCAACAAATAGATCGATACTATGGCGGTTGATTATTGCTGCTATTGACTGCATTACATTTTGTCAAGCCATCTACCAGCGAATAGTGAACAATGAATAGCGAACATTGCTCATTGCTCATTGATAATCGCTCTACCAAATTGCTTGCCAATACGGACGCGTATTGTCATCTCCTGCTGTTTTTAATTTGCTAGTAGCGGTTGTTGAAGCCGTAGAGTAGATATTGTGAAGGGCAATCCGTTGTCAAAAAACTCGAATTCATCAAAAAAGCAAATCGAGCAAAATTCTTGCCAAATTTCCCAAGCTACTACAGTAAAGCTTTATGAGTAAAGTTCGACCCGCTACAGCAAATCCAGTTCCTTTGTCTTGTTTTACTTATGGTGTCGGTCATGAAGATGAAGGAATTTGTTTGCTATTGCAAATTGGCGATCGCCGAATTTTATTTGATTGCGGGCTGAGCAACCTCAAACCATTTCAAGATCTATCGGTTCCACCAGCAGAATTGGTTTTTTGTTCTCACGCTCATGAAGATCACTGTCGTGGTTTGCTAGATTTGCACCGTGCTTTCCCTCAAATGCCTATCTATACTAGTGAAGTAACAGCAAAACTGCTGCCTTTGCACTGGTCGCAACAGCCAGAAACAGAGGCTTCCTGGTATCGCGCTCTTCCCTGGAGAGTGCCAATCGATATAGCTCCCGATCTACAAATAGAATTATATCCTGCGGGACATTTACCAGGAGCAGCAGCGATTGTGGTGACATATAAAACTACAAAGCGTAGCTATCGAGTTGTTTATACAGGAGATTTTTCGGTTTCTAATTTTCAGTTAGTAGAAGGACTGTCAATTGAGAATTTTCGCGAATTATCTCCTGACGTTTTAATTATTGAAGGTAGTTACGGCACTGTGCGACATCCCCATCGTCGCAAGCAAGAAAAGCAGCTAATGGAGCGAATAGACCGCGCTCTTACCGCAGGCAAAAATGTTTTATTACCAGTACCAGTTATTGGTTTGAGTCAAGAAATTCTCAAGCTATTACGTTCGCACCATCAATTTACGGGTCGCGATCTCGATATTTGGGTAGATGAATCAGTAGCGGCAGCCTGTGATACTTATCTTAAGCTATTGTCGCAATTTCCCCTATCAGTACAAAATTTTGCCAAACATCAATCACTGTTCTGGGATGAAAGAGTTTGCCCGCGAATGAGGCGTTTGAGTCAGAAGCGAGTATTTTCTTCTCCGCCCTATAACGTAGTTTTAGCTGACTACCACAGCAATTTACAGCAGTATGTAGACGATAATTCCTGGCTGGTACTATTACCAGAACATCCCCAGCAATATATTCATGAAGATTCGCCTCAGCTAGCCTCTTTTAAAAATTCGCCCCGCTCGACTATTGAAACCTACCTTTTAGCAGAACATAGTGATGGTCGAAATACTACCCAGCTAATTCACAATTTGCGTCCCCAACACGTTGTCCTAGTTCACGGACGTTTGAATTATTTAGTAGAACTGGCAAGTTTAGAAGAGCTACGCAATCGCTATCAGCTACACTCCCCTGCTAATAACAACTTAGTCGAGTTGCCCATTGGCGATCGCTTCCTTCAGCCAATGACTCCCCAACCTATTAGTTATGAAGGAGAATTGAATGAAATTGGCTCGACATTTTCTTTTTCTTTTCCCGATACAATTAGCAGCGATCCGCGCTGGACTAAACTTGCAGATACGGGAATTATAGAAGGTCGTTGGCAGGGGGATGAATTAGTTATTAGAGGGGTATCTCAAAGAGAGTTGCTCAATTCGGCTCAGGAAACTAAATTATCTGCCGATTTAGATTGCTGCAATCGCTGTCTTTATTACAACGGTCAACGCTGCTGGAATCGAGCTTCGCCTCTTTATGGATTTAAAGTCATACCTGAAGGTTACTGTCCCGTGTTTGAACCTAGAGACGACTAGAACTTGTAACTAAACCAGTTAACTCAGGCTACAACATTCGCACTCTCAACTAGATCCTTAATCTCGGTCTGGTTCGGGAAACTGAGGTCGGATTCGCTCGGCTTCGGGGCAATCTTCAGAGGTATTGATTTCGGTATTGATTTTAGATACACAAGCCAGTTTTTGAGTTACGGCACCGATACTATCTAAGCGCACCATTTCTTCCCAAGAACTAATTTCGTCGTCTTCTTCGGTTTCATAGCGGATAGTAACAATATCTCCCTCGAAATCAACAATATGACCATTTTCAATCCATCTTTGTTGATCCCGCAAGAAAATGCAAACTTCACGACCGTCTTGACAGAGTTGATAAATCTTGCGGTGTAGCATGGGTTTCTCCTTTATGAGTAACTCCTGATAATTTTGTTAAAGTTTATCGACTATTGCTATTGTGACACAATCAAACAATTAATTTAAACAGTATTATTTTGGTGTGGGTTGACTTTCTAAGTAGTGTAGGAATTCTAGTAACTCTTCATCTTTGAGATGAAGTCGGCTACGTTTTCCATACCGACTCTTTAAAAAATTAACTCCATCTTCTCTAGTCCAGCCCAAACGCTTGATGTGAATATCAGTTTGATGTTTAATATCTTCAAAATTCACCTCTATGGGTTGCTCTTCTGGCAAGCCAGGCTCAATGTCGGTAGTTAAGTCTTCTCGTGGGGGTTCTAAATCTAAAGCAGAGATTGGGGATTGGGACTCATAAGTTCCTTCAAACAAACTGCCGTTAGTAACTGGAGTTTCTGCTATTGCTGGTGCAGGCAAGTCCGATTGTAATTCGGAAGAATCGGCTTGTTGAAAGTTGTCTATTCCTGTAGTAGTGTCACTTAGTTGCTGCGTTACCGCTGGCTCTTCGACTGGATAATCTGCTGCGGTTTCTGCGCGTTTATTAGCAGGCTCGCTTGGAACTACGGAACGCTCTGGGTTAGTTGGCTTATAATCTGTTTCTGTGTCTGTTTTGGTTGATTGGGCTGCAACTGCTACAGTATCTACGGTATCTAAAGCTAAAGCAGCGATCGCTCTTTCTCTAGCTCGATCTTCAGCCAGTTCTACTCGTTCTGCGGCTGCCAAACCAGTCGCCAGAAGTTCTCCCGATACTCGAACTGAAACTTTAACTAAATAAAGTCCTCGGTCGAGATCGAGCAGTTCACTAACTATACTTCCCTGGGGGTAATGATGGCGAAATTTCGCTAACATAAACTATAAATGTCCTCTCAGTATTTTAGTACTAATTTACAATCGATCCAATCAAAAAAAAAGAAATTTGCCAATTAACTTAGAAAATTTACAATAGATACAGACTAAGCCGATCGTAAAAAAAAGGCGGAGTTTCTGCAATCGGTTCGCGTCAGCAGAAGCAGGTGGCACGTCTGAAAATTTTTACGTGCTTGCGATTGCCGTTACCTCCAGGCAAGGCTTTGATGAACTCGAATATTTTTCGAGTCGCAGCCTATTGAATGCAGGAGCGACATCTGAGAAAATCTTAGCCGCTCCACACCTAACACATGAAGGATAAAGGTGGTAGAAGCTGACTTTAGCAATCGGCGATCGCAGGCTAGATACTCGCGATATAGTATGAAAGCTCTCTTTTTTCGGTCGAGCGTAGAAATCCAAGCGCACACTACTTCGTAGCCGACTGCGATTGCAGCCCAAGGGTAACTGACGTTTACTTAATCAATGCCAGGAGAGTCGGACATACTTTTTTTAGAAAAGATGCTACTTCTATTCAGAGCAACAAGTAAATATTTAGAAAGATATAGTGACACCGACTTACCCTTTCAGATTCAACTTCAATATTTTAAACAAGGATTATTTTTTAGATGGAATTTTCAATCGCTACATTACTCGCTCAGTTTGTAGATGACAAATTAGTTGCTAAAAAAAACCTGGAAAAAAAACTAGGTTGCGAAGATGAAATCAATCTTGAAAAACTGCAAATTACCCTCGATATTCTCGAAAAAATTGGAATTTTGGCAAAAGAAAGAGGCAAATATCGCCGCATATACGAAGATGATGTAGTAGAAGCCAAACTACGCTGTTCGAGTAAAGGTTTTTGCTTTGCCATTCAAGATGAAGAAAATGCCGACGATATTTACGTTAAAGAAAGTCATCTCAGTAATGCCTGGAATGGCGATCGCGTTTTTGTCAAAATTATTAAAGAAGGTAGCCGTCGCCGTTCTCCCGAAGGAGAAGTAAAATTGATTTTGGAGCGTTCCAATCCTTCTTTACTCGCTACGGTAACAGAAAACGAAAAAGGCTATCGAGCAATTCCTCTAGACGATCGCCTGTTATTCGAGCTAGAACTCCAGCAAAATGGTACGGATTTACAGGCGGCTTTGGAGCATTTAGTACACGTATCGGTATTGCGATATCCTCTGGCGCAAAAGCTACCTTTGGGTAAAGTTACCAAAATTCTCGGCAGCGATGCCGAAGCAGCAGCAGATATCGATATAGTTGCCTGCAAACACGATCTATCACAGGAATTTCCCGAAAAAGCGATTTTAGCCGCTTCAGATTTACCATCGCGAGTTCCCGCAGCCGAAATCAAACGTCGCCTCGATTTTAGAGATAAGCTTACATTTACCATCGATACCGAAGCAAATTTAGCCAATAGTACTTGGATTGAAAACGCCTTTACCTTAGAAAAAACTAAAGCAGGCAACTGGCAGTTAGGAATACACATAGCCGATGTCGCTCACTATATCGAACCCGATAGCGTTCTCGATCGCGTGGCTCGTAAACGGGGTGTCTCTGTAGACTTACAAAAAAAGGTTTTGCCAATTTTTGTCGAAAAAGTTAGCAAACTTTGTTCTTTAGTACCGAAAAAAAATCGTTTAACGATTTCAATTACTATTACTCTCGACGAACAGGGCAAAATTATTGAATATCAGATCGCTCCGACAGTTATCTCTGTAGACCATCAGCTTACTTATCAGCAGGCGCAATCACTTTTAGGAAAACAAGATAATGTTCCAGACGAGCTAGCAGTTCTCATCCCAATATTAAATGATTTATTTTTTACCCTGAGTCCGTTAGTCAAAGCGCAAAGACTACAGCGCGGTGGTTTGGAAATTGCTACTCCTGAAGTTCGCAGTCTTTATAAAGACGAAGGAAGATTGGGAGCTATTTTAGCTGTCTCTACTCTGCCAGTCTATTCTTTATTAACCGAACTAACCATTTTGGCAGGAAAAGTAGTTGCCGAGCATTTACAGGCTTTAGAGTTGCCTGGAATTTACTGTACTCAACCAGAACCAGATATAGAAGATCTCGAAGACTTAATTAAATTGGGTGATAATTTAGGACTTCAACTAGATTTAGATGCCGACGAAGAAATTACTTCTCAAGACTATCAACGGCTTACCGAACAGTTTGCTAAATCGTCCGAGACTATGGTACTCAACTACCTGTTGCAAAATACTCTCAAACCGATTAAATACACCGTTCATCCCAGACAACATTTCGGCTTGGCTTATGGAGATGGCTACACTCACTGCATCTCGCCAGGACAAAGATATGTAGATTTATTAGTTCAAAGAAGTTTAAAAGCTTTGTTCGAGCATGGGCGAGATCGCCGTCATAGTCGGACTAAACAAGGCGTAGATTTGACTAGCAGTAGCTGTCACGGTCAGATTAACTGGAAAGTACTACCGCCTGCCATGCAAGAGCAGATGGAAATAGACGTTCAGACAATGCTTCCCTTTCTTAACGACCGCGAAAAATTAGCCGAAGATGCCGAACGAGACTTGGCTGGCTTGAAAAAAGCCGAACAGATGAAAGAACGCACTGGTAATATCTTTGAAGGCTTGATTACTGGCGTACAGTCTTATGGTTTCTTTGTAGAAATTGAAGATTTATTAGTTGAAGGACTGGTTCACGTTAGCTCTCTCAAAGATGACTGGTACGAATATCGCTCCCGCGATAGTTGTCTGGTAGGTAGAAAAAATCAGGCTCGCTACCGTTTGGGCGATCGCGTAGAAGTTGAAGTTAAGAGCGTCGATTATTATCGCCAGCAAATCGATTTGGTTACAGTTGGCAATGGTAGTCAAAGTAATGGTGACTGGGAAGAAGAGTAACTAAAAATTAAGTAGCAAGTAGCAAGTAGCAAGTAATTTATCTCTTATCTTTTTTCTGCTAACAAAATAGTTAAAGCTGAAAGCTACTAAATCAGACAAATACCTAACTGAAACTCAAACTAGTACAACGAAAAACGACATGGTTGAAGATGAAGTAATTGCCCAAGTAATCAATCTCGCTAGTAAAAGAAATTTGCAGGCAGAAGTTTACTATCAATCCAGTAGAGATACTCCGATTGAATTTGCCAATAATCGCCTAAAATCTCTAGAAACTAAAGCTTCGGAGGGCATTGCTTTAAGAGTTATTGATGGCGATCGCCTGGGTTTTGCCAGTTCTAGCGATCTAACTCGCTTGGAAGCCTTGGTAGAAGCGGCAGTGGCTACGGCGGCAGTAGGAGATTTGGTAGACTTTGAGTTTACCAAAAACGTAAATTCTGTTACTTCTGAAAGTAACTATCAGCCTTCTAGCACCGAAGAACTGGTAGAGGTAGGTAAAAATTTTATCGAACGGGTTCGTCAATACAACCCCGATATCTTAGTCGATGTTAGTTTTCATACTCGCGCCAACCAAGTCAAACTATCAACCACAACTGATGTTTATACCGAACGCAGCAGCAAAACTTCGAGTGTAATTCTGTCTGGTAATTTGGTTAAGGGTGAAGACTTTTTACAGGCTTACGCTTACGAAGTCACTCGCGATCGCGCTCCCGACTATGAGGCAATCTTAGCCAAACTGCTGCAAAAATATCGCTATGCCCAACAGGGAGCGACAATTACTAGCGGTTCTTATCCCGTATTGTTTACCCCTGGTGCGGCAGCTAGCACTATCGGTAGGTTGTTTAATACCATTCTTTCTGGTCGTAGCGTGGTGCAAAAATCTTCGCCGCTAGCCGATAAATTAGGGCAAAAAGTTTTTGACGAACGGGTAACTGTTTTTGAAGATCCTAGTATTGGTTCTGGCGCTTGTCCTGTAGACGATGAAGGAGTACCTACCAGTAAAAAAAATCTAATCGATCGCGGCAAAGTCGAGCAGTTTTATTGGGATCGACGCTGGGCAGCGCGTGGTGAGGTAAAATCTAGCGGTAACGGTTTTCGCGGCGGCTTATCTCGTCCCAACCCTAGCTTGGTCAATCTCGGTATTGTCCCTGGAAATACTTCGGTAGAAGATTTAATTGCGGGAATGGATGAGGGAATTATTATCGACCAGGTTTTAGGAGCGGGGCAGTCCAATCAACTAGCGGGAGAGTTTTCCGTTAACGTCGATTTAGGGTACAAAGTCGAAAAAGGTCAAATTGTCGGTCGAATTAAAAATACAATGGTTGCAGGCAATATTTTTGAGGCTTTCGATAGTTTAGTCGATTTAAGCGATCGCGCCGAGTGGGTAGGTAGCAGTTCTTATTTACCTCATATTCTTTTTGGTAAATTGGGGGTTGCCGCCAAACAGTAGGGTAGATTGGGTGAAGCGTAACGTAGGGCAGGGCAATGCTTTGCCCGTAAAGATGTCAATCATTACAGCGATAGGGAGAGCGATGATCGGGAGCAAAAATGCGATGAGATTTTTATTGCCAATTATTTTGTGTTTGGCAACGTTATTAACTGGTTGTGTTCGTTACGATGTCGGAATTAACTTTGACAATCCCCATCGTGGCAAAATCGTACAGCAGATTAAAATTGGCGAACAGTTAACCAGTCTTTCTCAGGCAGAAGCTAAGAAATGGCTAAACAGTATTGAAACGCGAGCGCAAGATTTACAGGGTAAAGTAAAAAGACTAAATTCTCAAGAGATCCTGGTAACTATTCCCTTTGGTAATGGCAAAGAATTAACCGAGAAATTCAATCGGTTTTTTCATAGCGACACGGTACTAACTGCAACTCCCAATCTGCAAGATACGAGCTTGTTAGAATTAGACTCGCAAATGTCTTTGCAGCAGAGCAATTTAATATTTTTAGAACGCAATTTGCTCGATTTAACTATCGATCTGCGGGCTTTAGGAGTACTGTCAGAACAAGGCAAAATAGTTGTCAGTCCTGGTTCGCTGGTTAATTTGGAATTTCAGCTTAATACTCCTTTAAAAGCTCGTAGCGTCTCTAGTGACAACAATCTTCAACCCCTCATCAATACACCAGGACAACCGCTAGTTTGGCAATTACAACCAGGACAAATCAATCATATTAAAGCCGTGTTTTGGCTGCCCAGTCCTATAGGTATTGGTATCGCGGCGATTATCTTGTTAGCTATTTTAGGCTACGTACTTAAGTATGGTCGTTTGCCAGGAGTTGCATAATCGTAAGGAACAAGCCAATGCCTTTCCCGCACTTTTAATGTGAAAAAATTTTAAAGATTAAAGAAAGATAGAATGAATAATGGATTACAAATCAATCTCGATACATAATAATTTTTTTTCATAATTAACTAATTACCGTTCGCTGTTATCTAATAAAAATGTCATTACCTATAGTTGCTATTATCGGTAGACCCAATGTGGGGAAATCCACCTTTGTCAATCGTCTGGCAGGCGACCAGCAGGCAATCGTTCACGATGAGCCTGGAATTACCCGCGATCGCACCTACCGCCCTGCTTTTTGGCAAGACCGCGAGTTTCAGGTGGTAGATACGGGAGGTTTGGTTTTTGACGACGATACGGAATTTTTACCTCTAATTCGGCAACAGGCAATGGCAGCACTGGCAGAAGCTTCTATGGCAATTTTTGTCGTCGATGGACAGGCAGGAGTAACTGCTGGCGATCGCGAAATAGCCCAGTGGTTGCGCCAGCAACAAGTCCCCGTCCTGTTGGCGGTAAATAAGTGTGAGTCTATCGAACGAGGTGCGATTCAGGCAGCAGAGTTTTGGGAGTTGGGTTTGGGCGAACCCTATCCCATATCGGCAATTCACGGTAGCGGTACGGGTGAACTATTAGATGACGCGATCGAACATTTACCATCTGTGGACGAACTAGAAGACAACGAAGAAATCAAAGTAGCGATTGTCGGTCGTCCTAACGTCGGTAAATCTAGTTTGCTCAATGCCTTGACTGGCGAACAACGGGCAATTGTCTCTCCTGTTTCTGGTACTACTAGAGACGCGATCGATATGGTAGTAACCAGGCAAGACAAAACCTATCGCCTGATCGATACGGCGGGGATTCGACGCAAAAAAAATGTCGATTATGGGGCAGAATTTTTTAGCATCAATCGCGCTTTTAAAGCTATCCGCCGCGCCGATGTGGTTTTATTCGTGTTAGATGTTCTCGATGGCGTTACCGAACAGGATTTAAAGCTAGCTGGTCGGATTATTGACGAAGGTAAAGCAACAATTATCGTTCTCAATAAATGGGACGCGGTAGATAAAGATTCGGGAACGATTTATGAATATCAACGCCAAATTATGAGCCGCCTTTACTTTATGGAATGGGCGGAAACTATTTTTGTCAGTGCCTTAAGCGGTAAGCGAGTCGATAAAATTTTAGATGCGGTCGATAAGGCTTACGAGGAATATCGTCGGCGTGTCAGCACTTCAGTAATCAATGAAGTGTTGGAAGATGCAGTTAGCTGGCATTCTCCCCCGACTTCACGTCAGGGCAAACAGGGGAAAATTTACTACGGCACACAGGTCAGTTCGCAACCGCCAACTATAGCTTTATTCGTCAACGATCCCAAGCGATTTAATGATAATTACCGTCGCTACATCGATCGCCAGTTTCGCGAACAGCTAGGGTTTACGGGTACGCCCGTTCGTCTGCTCTGGCGCGGTAAGAAAGTTCGCGACCTCGAACGAGGAACAAATCGGGCAACCAAGGTTTGAGCAGATCGAGGCAGATCTTATTTATTAGTTGCAGAAGCTAGAAATTTAGTAGTTGCTGCTGCTGAAACGGGAGGACTCCAGAAATAGCCCTGACCAAACTGACAGTTGTGTTGTTGTAACCATTGCAGTTGATTCAAAACTTCAATTCCCTCTGCAACTAAGGTTAAATCTAGTTGCTGACTCATAAAAATAATGCTTTCTACAATGTGACTAGAGCGTTCGTTGTGCATTAGAGACAAAATAAAAGAGCGATCGATTTTAATAACGTCTAAAGGAAAATGATGTAAATGAGACAGGGAAGAAAAACCCGTGCCAAAATCATCTAGAGCAATTTTGACTCCTCTAGCTCGTAACTTAACTAAAATCTTTTCTACAGCCCGTGCGTTATCAATTAAAGCAGTTTCTGTCAATTCTATAGTTAAATGTCTGGCTGCTGCTCCAACTTTCTCCAAAAACTCATTAAGGTAATTTAGAAAATCAACGTGACCGAGTAGTTGAGGGGAAAGATTGACATTTAAACTAAAGTACTGGCTGAGTTGAAATTGTTGCGTCCATTGCTGCAATCGATCGCAAGCTCGCTCTAAAATCCAGCGCTCTAGCTGTGGAAATAAAATAGAACTCTGAATAATGGGTAAAAACTGCTGGGGATAGATCAACCCTAGTTCGGGATGATTCCAGCGCAACAGAGCTTCAAATCCCTTAAGTTCCCAATTTTTCAAACCAAAAATAGGCTGATAGTAAAGCAGAAATTCTTGTCGCTGGAGAGCTTGACCTAGTTGATTTTTCATTTCCATAGTTACTTCAGCCTGCGCTCGCATTCGAGGTATAAATATTTCTGTCTGTGCCGCACCTTTTTGTTTGGCTCGGTACATTGCCATGTCGGCATTTTCCATCAGGGTTTCAATTTTACTTTCAAGATTGTCTCGCCCAGAACCGACAGCAATACCAATGCTGGTAGATATTTTTATCCGTTGGTGTTCGATCGCAAATGGCTTTAATAGAACTTGATGAATACGAGAGGCAATTTCTAAAGATTGTTCTAGACTATCGATTTCTTCGAGTAAAATTACGAATTCGTCTCCTCCAAAACGGGAAACAATATCGTTAGCGCGCATAATCTCGTTTAGTCTACAAGCTACTTCGATTAGTAATAAGTCTCCTGCTGCATGACCCAAACTATCGTTTACTTCTTTAAAACCATTAAGATCTAGATACAGTACAGCCAAAAATTGAGTTGCCTGGCGGGGTAGGCGAGTGACGGCATGTTTTAGTTGTTCCTTAAACAGCAGGCGATTGGGCAATCCCGTTAGAGCGTCGTAAAATGCTTTATGCTTCAAAGCCAATTCGGCTTGTTTGCGATCGCTTATATCAACAAAGGTTAAAATTACTCCTTGTCCAAACTCTAAATTGGCATCACAGAGGTGTAGCTTCATTAACAGAAACTCACCAGTTCGACAATTTTTGACCTCTAGCTGTTTGAGATCTTGATTTTGGATAAATTTTTCAACAATTTCAACTAGATTGCCACAGTCCAAGTTATGGTGCAAATCTTTAATCGGTCTTCTTAAATCTGAGTTCTTAAAATTAATGATTTTTTGGGCTGGTGAATTATACTTACGCAGATTAAGCTGTCGATCTAGAAAAATTACGCCAATGTCAATGCTGCGGAGTAGATTCTCTAGATCTTGATTGATTTCTGCTAATTGTTGGACTTGCAACTCGTATTTTTGATTGACGCAATAAAGTTCTTGATTGACAGTTTGAATATTTTCATTAACGGTTACTAGTTCTTGGTTAATTTCTTCTATTGCTGTTTGTTTGTTCTGTAGTTCTTTAACGGTATCGAGCAAATTTGTTTGCGCTCGTTCTAGTTCTGATTCTATGTCTCGAAGTGTGGAAATTGCCGAGACTAAATTAGTGTCGTAAAATCGAGATTTGCTAGCGCCAGCAGATGAAACTGATTTTTCTAAAAAAACAACCACAAAATTAGCTTGTGAAATCTGAGGGTAGTTTATCAAACCAATATTGAGGTCGCAACGGTAGACAAAATCGCCATGATTTACTAGAAAATCTTGGTATCTAACAGAGGTATGCTCTTTTTTAACTCGTTTCAAGGCTTGGCAAAAAATCTCTTTTAAAGGAGAGCCAATAAACTCGATCGAATCGATATTTTGTCTTGGGGCGGGAAGCTGAATTAGCTTGGCTGTGTCGTAATAAACGTAGAGTAATTTGTAACGCTGGCTAAACATAAAGCAAGCTCCAGAATGACCACCAGAGCAAAATTTTAAAACTTCTAAAACTTCCTGCTGAAAATTTAATCGCGGTAGAGTTTTATTTGAACCGTATCTTTTGATGGAACCAGAATTGTTTTTTTGCCAGAGCGCGGATTTAAATTCTCGTTTTTGATAAATTTTTCCTACACCCCTTTGAGGAATGTATTCGTGATTTGTGTGCGGAATTGCTTCATTGTCTCCCAAAAACAAAATTCCTTTCGAGGTAAGAGAATCATGTAATTTTGACAATAATTGTTGTCTGTATTGAGGCTGTAAATAAATTAGAGTATGACGGCAACAAATTAGATTAATATCGGTTGGTCTTCGATCTCGATGAATATCATAAGAAGCAAAACGAATCATGCGGCGCAGTTTAGGTGCGATCGCCAACCCTTCTTTTCGGGGTTCAAAATATTGCCTCAGTCGCTCTGGGGAAATATGTTCGGCAATACTTTTAGGGTAAATACCGCTCGCAGCAAACGCAATCGCAGAGGCATTAACATCATTAGCAAAAATCTTAACTTTTAGAGAGGGAAACATTGTAGAAATTGCCTCGTTTAAAAGCATTGCTAGAGTATAGGCTTCTTCTCCTGTCCCACAGTTAATTACCCAACATCTCAGTTCTTTAGATAACGATACTGTAGTTAATAATTTGGGAATTGCATTAGTTGCCAGAGATTTCCAGCTTTCAGGATTGTGAAAAAATTGTCTTTTCGTGGGAAACAATAAACTACAAAGCCGCTCTTGTTCTTTTGTCGAATTTTCTAGCAACTGTAAATAACTTTTTACTGAAGTTGATTTAGTAAGCCAAAATCTATGAATGAGACTTGGTTCGAGGGTTACTAGTTTAAAGCAGGAGGCAAAACTGTAACTTCGATGTGCTTCTAAAATTTGTAGAACTCTGTTGTACTCAGAGATGGTAATTAATATCTTATTTGTTAAATTTTCGCGATCGCCATGCAAATTACGAGATTGCTGCTTTGCCATCTATATTTTTTACATCCAAAATGAGATAAATAACCACCATCTATAAAATGCGCTTATTTTCAATGGTATATGCAGTTTTTAAAAGCAAAACAAAATTTAAATTTTTGTTGCTTTACTACCACTATTAAACATTTAAGATTTTTATAATCTCATAGTTTGACTGTGTGGCGACATCTTCGTCAGATTCTCCATGCCAGTTTCTCGTACTCGTCCTCTCTATGACTACAAGGTAAGAAAGAGCAAACGCAATAAATCCATTGAGTCCGATAAAGAGTGTGGCAATGGAAATAAGATTATTCATATAGCAATTCTCTATCTAGTAAGATAAACTTCGGTCTGGTTAGACATTGGGAAAACAAACAGTAGTAAGTTGAGGTGAATTACCTTTTTTACCCCAGCACGATTTAGAGATCTTGGGTTTCGTTACAAAAAATTGTCTAAATAATCCCAAATCGAGAGCGTCTTGCCGCAAAATATAGACAGCAATTAAGAGATGGAGTAAGGAAAAATGTTGGCATACGCCTTAGCGATCGCGGTTGGATTGAGTAGTTCGATCTTGTTTTTGACGGCTTTTTTAATGCCAGACGTTCATCGACGAGATGACTTTTTCTGGAGTGCGATTGGCGCGATCTATGCTTTAGTGCTGTGGTTCTGCGCCACTAGAATTACAGGCGCAGTATTGTTAGGACAATCAGCAGCAGTGGCTTTGTTAGTTTCCTATCAGTGGCAAACTTTAAAATTGCGAAAAGCGATCGCCTTTCCCGAAAAAGCAGCAGAATTAGATAATTTCTCGGTATTGAGTGCCATTAATAATCTATTCAGTCGCCGTAGCGTTAAGACTTCAGTACAGCCTAGCGTCAATTTATCCGAACAGCCTAAAGTTACCGAAGAAAAAATAGAAATTCCCGAAACTACTACAGAAACAATCGCCGAGGCAGATAAGCCAAGTACAGAAGCAGCACCTTCAAGAGAAGAAGTTATTGATGAAGCGATCGCGGTAGAAAAGCAGTCAATTCCTCAAGTTGAAGTAGAACCAACACCAACAGCAGATACAGAAGCAGTATCCAAACCAATTACTACTCCTACTTCACCAGAAATTAAAGAAGCAAGTGCGCCTTTAGAAGCAGCAAGTTCTCAAAATGCACCAGCAACAGAGTCTCTGCAAACGCCAGAAACCAAACGAACGGGATTTTTTGGCAAATTATTTGGGAAAAAGAAAAAAGCTACTCCCAAGCCTGCGATCGAGTCTCAAGTAAATGACATTTTAGAAGACGACTTTACCGACGAACGATCCGAAACGATCGAAGAAGAACCAACCGATTTTGCAACTACTCCCGTAAACGAACCAGAAGTTACTACCGATTCTTTCATTGAAACCGAAACAGCTACGGAATCGGATACAGAGGACTTATATACTACTGAAGAACCTACTTCAGTAACCGATAGCGAACCTGTTGAAGAAACCATTGCTATTGAAGAAGAACCCGAACTAACTGTAGAAGCAGTAAAAGTAACCTATACTCCCGAAGAAAATACCGATACCGAACTAAAAGAAACTGTTGAAGTTGCGGTAGAAGAAACATCTGAAGTAGAAACAGAAGCTGCTACAGAAAACATATCTCCTGTAGAAACCGACAGCCAAACCAAATCCGAATCAATCGATCCTGTAGAACCATCAGAAATAAAAACCGAAACCGATTTAGTTACAGAAGACAAACCAAAAGTCGAAGCAACAGACACAACTAATAGTGAAAATAATGAAACTGTAGAGAATTCGGCACCTCAGACAGATGAGTCTACAGAAGCTAAAAATCAACCAGACTCATTAAATGCTGATGATACTGAATCTTCTCAAAAATAAATTTTTTTAACCCGCTTCGCGGTTGCCGTTGGCTATTAGCTTTTTTAATTGGCTAACGGCTAACGGCTAAATAGCTAATAGCTTTTTTAATCAATTTTTTCCATTGCTGCTGCTTTGGGAATAATTTTAGTCGCACCCAAACTTGGAAATTTAACCGCCAGTGTGGCTTTTTTCCCCGAACCCAAAATATGAGTGATTTCTCCCGCGCCAAATTGATGGTGTAAGACGCGATCGCCTACCGACCAGTTAGAATTATTATCTGTAGTATTTGAGGCGCTAATTATCGCTTTTTCTTTGTCTCTAATACTCTGACGATAGTAACTAGCAGCAGTCGCTACATTACTGCTAATCAAATCTTCGGGAAGTTCTTTTAAAAACTGTGAGGCTACAGCAGGTTCGCGAGAACCCCATAGACGGCGTTGTCTGGTATAGGTTAAAAATAACTGTTCTTGGGCGCGAGTAATCCCTACGTAGCATAGACGGCGTTCTTCTTCTAGTTCTAAAGGATCGTTTAAAGTACGATTGTGGGGAAGTAAGCCTTGTTCGACTCCCACTAAGAAGACGATGGGAAATTCTAAACCTTTAGCCGAGTGAAGTGTCATTAAAGAAACTTTTTGCTGTGCTTCGTCTAAATTATCTAAATCCGAAGCCAAAGAAGCACTAGCCAGAAATGCTTCCAGACTGGTTTCTTCATTGTCTTCTTGAAACTGCTGCACTGCATTATACAACTCATAAATGTTTTCAATACGGTTATCGGCTTCATCTGTACCCTGTTTTTGCAGTTCCCTAACGTAGTTCGATTCGTCGAGAATTTGACTTAATATTTCAGCAGCCGTTAGGGTTTCTAACTGCTCTTTAACATTCTCAATCATCCCGACAAACTTTTGAATCGACTTAGCCGCACGTCCGCCGATAGTGTTAACAGAAGTTTCATCGCTAATAATTTCCCATAGCGGTACACCCAACTGTTGGGCTGCATCCATCAAAGAAGTAATACTGGTTTTACCAATACCGCGACGGGGTGTATTGATAACCCTAAGCAAACTAACCGTATCTTCGGGGTTGGCTATAACTCTTAAATAGGCGATCGCGTCTTTAATTTCTTTGCGATCGTAGAACTTCAAACCGCCGACAATATTGTAGGGAATATTATTATGAATTAATAAATCTTCAAAAGGACGAGATTGAGCATTAGTACGATATAAAATTGCAAAACTTCCCCAATTTACTTCGGGATTATCTTTAGTTAGTTTCTGTAACTGATTAATTATAAATCTGGCTTCTAACTGTTCGTCATCGGCTTTATAAAGATAGATCTGTTCGCCAATACCTCTTGTCGGTTTTAAGATTTTATCGATTCTCTGACTATTGTTAGCAATTAACTGATTTGCCGCCTGTAAAATATTCTCGCGAGAACGATAATTTTCTTCCAGTTTAATCATGGTGCGAGTATCCTCGTCGGGCAAACCGTCACCAAAATCTTTTTGAAAATCGAGCAAAATAGTAAAGTCAGCCAGACGAAAAGAATAGATAGACTGATCGGCATCTCCCACTACAAAAAGCGATCGCCCCTGCCAACTCCACTCGCTTTTTTTAGTTTCGCCGTTAGTAGCGAGTAGTCTAATTAAATCGTACTGAATGCGGTTGGTATCTTGATATTCATCTACTAAAATATGATGAAATTGATTGTGCCAGTAACCTAAAATTGATTCGTTTTGCTGGAATAAACGAACTGGCACAAAAATTAAATCATCAAAGTCCAAAGCATTATTTGCCGCCAATCTTGCCTGATATTCGTTATAAACTTCGGCGATAACTCGTCCGCGATAGCCTGGTTCGTGTTTGAGAAAATCATCGGGAGTTATGCCTTGGTTTTTAGCATTACTAATGGTGTAGCGTAGCTTGCGCGGGTCGAATTTTTTGTCGTCTAAATTCATTTGTTTGGTAACAATATTTTTGACCAAACTCTGTACGTCCGACTCATCAAAAATTGAAAAATTACGCTTCCAAGTTCTCCCTCGCTCATCTTGATACTTATTAATATCAAACCGCAATAAACGAGCAAATAAACTATGAAAAGTTCCAATCCATAATTTTTTCGTTGTCTTTTTATAGACTTGCGATCGCAAACTTTTTTGTTCGTATTCTCCTAAAAGCTCGACTCTTTGACCGTATTTACTTAACGCCAATTCTTGGATGAAAATATGCTCGATTCTCTCGCGCATTTCTCTAGCAGCTTTGTTAGTAAAAGTTACTGCCAAAATATGTTCTGGATCGATTTGATGCTGGCGGATTAAATTAGCAATACGAAAGGTCAAAGCTCTGGTTTTTCCCGAACCAGCACCAGCCACTACTAACATCGGACCGCAATAATGTTCGACTGCGAGGCGTTGAGAAGGATTGAGATGGCTCAGAAAATCAGTAGTCATTGTAGGCAGAATCAAAAAAAGAAATTAAGGCAAGTCTCAATTTATGTTACCAGTAGAATCAATTGAGCAGCGTCAACTTAATTTGAGTAGTGAGTAGCATGTAGAGGCGCACCTCCGCATGGCGAGTAAAACTTATGACTTTTGCCTGTTCCCTGTTCCCAAAAGCCCAATTTATTACGCTTTGTTGCTTTGTCTTGAGAAAATGAGACGCTAGAACTTACGGTTATCTATGCTCTGTTTGAGACTTAGTATCTTTAGCAATAATCTATGTTTGCGCCTTTTAAAGAATATTTAGAAGCAGAGCTTTTTAACCACTTCGATTTACGAAGCCGTCCCATACCAGCAGGGTTAGAATTTAATCGCAGCGATCGCGGTAAAATTCCTGCTACAATTCAAAGCTGGTGTTATCAGTGTCCGCAACTGCGAAAAATTCGCTACACCTATATTGATGCGGGAGAAATGGCACAGGTATTTAATAGCGTAATTTATCCCGCACATAATTACGATTTGCCTTTATTGGGTATTGATTTTCTTTCTTTTGGCAAGAAGAAAATTTTGGTCGTCTTAGACTTTCAGCCTTTATTTCGCGATCGCGCCTATTTAGATAAATATATCGAACCGATGCGCGAAATTAGAGATAAATATAACGAACTGGCACAAAACTTAGAGATGAAGTTTTACGATGCCAACCAGTATTTTTCTAAGTATTTATTATTTGCCAAAACCGATGCGGAAACGGTAGTCAAACGTTTATTTCCTGCTTACCGAGAATATATAAACCTGTACTGGCAAATGTTAGAGGCTGCCGAACCTTTAACCGCACCCGAAGACATTCAACGCATCGTTAAGGCACAGAAAGAATACGACCAGTATAGTGCCGATCGCGATCCCGCACATGGTTTGTTTAGCAGCTATTTTGGTTCTCAATGGTCGGAAAAATTCTTGTATGAATTTCTCTTTGAAGATGCCGTACCTCTAGCTACCGCTGCCAGCAGATAATTAAATATTTAATAATGACTTTATATCAGCCTTTTTTAGATCGAGCGATCGCTATTTTACAAGAGAGGTTGGATTTACAACCCTATCCCATTCCTTCAGGTTTTGAGCGCAAAGAAGAAATAACGGGGAAAGGCAAAAGACAAGAAAAAGTGACAACTACCAGTCACGCTTTTAAATCTGACAAACTCCGACAAATTAGAGCCGCTCACGTCCAGGGGAGAAACTCCTTGCAGGTACTCAATTTTGTAATTTTTCCCGAACCCATTTACGATTTACCTTTTTTTGGTGCAGACTTGGTAACTTTGCCTGGAGGTCATCTAATTGCCCTCGATATGCAGCCTTTGTTTCATACTGCGGCATATCGAGCTAAATATACCGAGCCGATTTTACCTTTATTTGAAAAATATCAACAGCATTTATCCTGGGGGGGAGATTTTCCCGAAGAAGCCAAACAGTTTTTCTCTCCTGCTTTTTTATGGACTCGTCCCCAGGAAACAAAAATAGTTCAAACTACGGTTTTAGAAGCTTTTTGTGATTATCTTCAAGCCTATCTCAATTTTGTCGATGCGGCGATCGCTAAAACCGAGAGGCAGCAACTTAACGACATTTTACAGGCTCAAAAAAATTATTTGAACTATCGGGCTGCTAAAGATCCCGCCAGAGGAATGTTTACTCGTTTATATGGCTCTGAATGGACAGAAGAATACATTCATGGATTTTTGTTCGATCTAGAGCGAAAACTCGCCGTCAGTAAGTAGCAAGTAGCGAGTAAGCAAGTAGCAAGTAGTAAGTAAAAAGTTTTTACTCTTGCCTCTTGCCTCTTTCACTATTTACTACTTTTCTTGCAGCCTTCTGCCTTCGAATGTTGATAAAAGTTACAGAACGTTGCTATTTTTTACAAAATTAGAAAATAATAAGACTTTAGAAAACTTTTTCTATTAGTCTCTATAAAAGAGATTGGCGGTCGTTGACTCTCATAATTGTCAGTAGTAAAGTTCTGTAAAGAATGAAACTCCAGACAGATCGAAAGATCGAGAGTAGTTACGAACGCCCAAGCCTTAACTAATCTGTAGTTTTATTAAGCAAGCTCATTAGAGTTCGCTGAAAGTTAACAAGATGTAACAAATAAAGGCTCGATGCCGTTGTATAAAATTAACCTAAAGGGGTTTAAAAGATCGCTAATAATTAAGCTTAAAGCTAAATAGCGATCGCGCCTAACTTTCTCAGGTTTCTGTTTATGGACGGTCTATCTGTCGGAAAAAGTCTCCGACACCGCGTCTTTACGGATGCTGAAATCTTTAAGAAAACCTCGAAGATTGCATCCTCAAGAGTGTAAACTTGCATTAGGTAGTTAGAGTGTTTTTGCTCTAGCATCCAAAAAAGCCTTAACACCTGACGCGGTTAGAAGTCTGCCTCAAACTAGCTTCAGCTAACGGCTGAAAATAGTTTTTAGTTAAGATTACTTTTTGAAGTCAACCAAACTCATTTAGACAGAGTAGGAGATAAATTATAATGTTTGACGCATTTACTAGAGTAGTGTCTCAAGCTGATGCTCGCGGTGAATTCTTATCCAGCAGCCAATTAGATGCTTTAAGTTCTATGGTTTCTGCTAGCAACAAGCGTATGGATTCGGTTAACCGCATCACAGGCAATTCTTCGGCAATTGTGACTAATGCTGCTCGTGCTTTATTTGCAGAACAGCCTCAGTTAATCGCTCCTGGCGGTAACGCATACACTAGTCGCCGTAACGCTGCTTGTTTGCGCGACATGGAAATCATTTTGCGCTATATCACTTACGCTATTTTCACTGGCGACGCTAGCGTATTAGAAGATCGCTGTCTCAATGGACTCCGCGAAACTTACCTTGCTTTGGGTACTCCCGGTAGTTCTGTTGCCACAGGCGTGCAAAAAATGAAAGACGCTGCTCTATCTATTGTTAACGACCCTAACAATATTACTCAAGGAGACTGTAGCGCAATTGCTTCGGAAATTTCCAGCTACTTCGATCGCGCTGCTGCCGCAGTATCTTAATTACTTCACAAGCATTTATCGGCTTACCAAATAAACTCTTAGGAAAATTTAGCAAAACAAAGGAGACATCCAAATTATGAAAACTCCTCTAACCGAAGCAGTTTCGGCTGCTGATTCTCAAGGACGTTTCTTAAGCAGCACTGAAATTCAAACTGCTTTTGGTCGTTTTAATCAAGCTAGTGCTTCATTAGAAGCTGCTAAAGCTTTAACTTCCAAATCTCAAAGCTTAATTGACGGTGCAGCTAACGCAGTGTATAGCAAATATCCTTACACTACTAACACTCAAGGTCCTCAATTTGCTTCTACTCAAGAAGGCAAATCCAAATGTTCTCGTGACATTGGCTACTATCTACGGATGATTACTTACTGCTTGGTTTCTGGCGGTACTGGTCCTATGGATGAATATCTCATAGCTGGATTGGATGAAATCAATCGCGCTTATGAACTGTCTCCAAGCTGGTACATTGAAGCTCTTAAGTACATCAAAAACAATCACGGTTTGAGTGGCGATCCTGCTACTGAAGCAAATAGCTATATTGATTACGCAATCAACACCCTTAGCTAGAAAGTATTGCTAGTCGAAAGATAATGCATCACAACTAGCAAATAAAATAAAACCAAATTTGGTTATTAAAAGCATTACTCAGGGAAGTATGCGAGTGCCAGCAATAAGCTAGTATTTGTTTACTTGTCTGAGTATTGTCATTTGTGAGGGTAAAAGATGAATGATGAAGCATTGGCAGAAGAGCTAACGGTTGAACAAGCGATCGCTAATCTCAAACAAAGAGAAGACTTGGGTTTGCGTTACTATGCTGCCTGGTGGTTGGGAAGGTTTAGAGTCCGAGAACCAGAAGCGATCGCTACTTTGCTAATGGCATTAGAAGACGAAAAAGATCGCGCTCCCGATGGCGGTTATCCTTTAAGACGCAACGCCGCTAGAGCTTTGGGTAAGTTGGGGGATAAAAGAGCCGTAAAACCGTTGATTCGCTGTTTGCAGTTTCCCGATTTCTACGTCAGGGAAGCGGCAGCACAGGCTTTAGAAATGCTAGACGATAAAAGCTGTGTTCCTACTTTGATGGAGTTGTTAGAAGGGGGGGTAGCAGCGGCAGGATTTGTACCAGGAAAGCCCCATTTGGTGCAGCCTTACGAAGCCGCGATCGAAGCTTTAGGAACTTTAGGTGCTACCGAAGCTATGCCCCTAATAGAGCCATTTATCGAGCATCCCGTAGAAAAAGTTAGCTATGCTGCCGCTAGAGCTATGTATCAGTTGAGCGGCGAGGCTAAATATGGCGAAATTTTAATCAGAGCCTTATTGGGAGACGACTTACAGTTGCGCCGTTCGGCTTTAATGGATTTGGGCGCAGTTGGCTATATTCCCGCAGGCGAAGCGATCGCGGAAACTTTAGCGGAAAATAGCATGAAATTGATTGCTCTTAAAGGACTGTTAGAAACAGAATTAGAAAGCAATCCTCAAGAAAACTTATCTGACGCTAGCATTAAACTAATTAAGCTCATGGATTCTCTGTTATAGAGCTAGCAAAAATTTTGAGTTTTGACGGCTTCGGAGTTTTGCAACAACAAAAAAAATTTGGTAGGAGGCGTAATGGCGATTGGCTAACATGGCTAGTACTACGAGTAGGGAGAACCAAAAATCGCTTTTTAGTTTGTGGTTTCGAGGGAAAACTTTAATCGTTACCACCTTGGTAGGATGGATACCTCTTTCATTAGGACAAATTCTGCGTAATCTGCTCTATCGCACCATAGTCAAACAGATTGGTTTTCCTGTATGGATTCGTCCCAACGTTGAGTTTACTAACCCTCGCTGGATTGCTATTGACAATCGAGTGTCGATCGCTCGCAGTGTTTGTATCGATATATTGCCCAACAATGACGTTTATTTAGGAAAAAGAGTCAAACTAGAGCGAGGGGTTCGCCTTAGCTGTCAGGGAAAGCAAGGTAGGATTTTTCTAAAAGATAAGGTATGTCTCGATCGCGATGTCGATATCAAAGTGCATCAGGGGGGGCAAATTGCGATCGGCGAAGAAACGTATATTGGCTCTTATACCTGTATATCTGGCTATGGCAAGATTGAGATCGGAAATAATTGTACCCTTGGCTCTCACGTAGCTATCTACGCCCATAACCATGATTTTTCCGATCCATACAAAAAGATTAAAGAACAGGGATTTACAGTCAAAGGTGTTGCGATCGAGGATGATTGCTGCTTGGGTAACGGAGTAAAAGTGGTTGACGGCGTGACTATTGGTAAAGGCAGCATCATTAGTGCGGGCGCAGTTGTCACTAAAGATATTCCTCCTTACTCTGTTGCTGCTGGTGTACCTGCAAAAGTTATTTCTCAACGAGGTTGAGAGTTATATATATTATATTACAATTATATCTCTACTTCCGTTCGCGTTGACGTTTTTAAAAGAGATAATTTTCGCTGTGTCTTTTGCGGTACCCCTTCAAGTTAAAAGCAATTGCAAATAGACCATATTATTCCTGTTTCTAAAGGTGGAAGTAATCAGATTGATAATTTACAAACTCTATGTGTAGATTGCAATCGAGGAAAAAGCGATCGCATTTTTTAAAAAGCAAACTTTTTAATTCTCAGGCAATTGGTTGCTGCCAGTCAAGATATTGTTCGATATATTATCGTGTAGTGCTGTAATTTTATTAATTGCTACTTTTATTTATCTTGTTGGCTTCTATTATTCAAATTCTTCTAAATCTTGAAGTTGGGTGGGAAACTGTCCTCTTTCAACCATTTTAGAAAATACTCGATAACAATCTTTTTTATCGCCTTCTTTTCTAGGAAATCCCAACCACAGAAAGATAATCGCTTTTTCTTGGGGAAAAACTTTAAAAAACAGTTTTCTTTCTGTTTGCTGTTTCTCTTACAAATGAAAATAATTATCAGTTGCGAGGCGACCTGTTTTTTCTCAATATAATCATGGTAACTTCGATAAAGCTATAACATTTAAGTAATAAATATGACCGAGGTTCGAGAACTCATTGCCGCCGTAAATAATGCCGATTCTGCCGATGGTTTATTAGAAGCTGTAGAAGATTTAGCTGAGGCGCGATCGCCTAAAGCAATTCCAGTTTTAGTAGAAGTTCTCGGCTATAATAACCCTGGTGCAGCAGTTGCCGCAGTTGATGGTTTGATTGCTATAGGCGAACCCGTAGTCCCTTATTTATTAGATAATCTCGACGATTATAATTATGGTGCGAGAGCCTGGGCAACTAGAGTTTTTGCAGGTGTAGGCGATCCTCGTGCCTTGGATTTGTTGCTCAGGGCAGCAGCAGGAGATTTTTCTCAAAGTGTGCGGCGTGCAGCGGCAAAAGGTTTGGGAAGTATCAACTGGTCGAAATTGGAGCCAGAACAGGCAATTTTAGCGCGAGAACGGGTATTAGAAACTTTGTTGTTAGCTTCTGAAGATGGAGAATGGGTAGTACGTTACGCTGCGGTAGTAGGTTTACAAAATCTGGCGATCGCTCTATTTTCAACTCAACCAGAATTAGCGGCGCAAACTACGACTAGACTTCAAGAATTAATCGACGGCGATCCTGAAGTAGTAATTCGGACTCGCGCTCGATATGCTTTATCGAACGAAAAATAAAAATTTTTTAGTGACTGAGAGTTAATAGCGAGTGTTTGCGGCGATCGCTAACTTTTAAGTCGTTTGTTGCAGTGCTAGTAAAAATACGTGGTGTATCGGTCATAATTGATAGTCTTACTTTGGTTCCAACTGCAACTCTATTGTTACTATTGGCGCGAGCGCGAAGCCTTTTTCCCATTGCAGTTTCCAGACAGTAGTGATACTCCCTGCCTAAAAACTGTCTTTCCGTGACGGTGGTGTTAGAAGTTTCGTCGGGAGTCAAAAGAATCTCTTCCTGACGCAGCATTAGTTCGCCGCGATCGCAATTATCGAAAATAGGGGAACACTGAACTTCACCTATTTCAGTTTGCCAAATTTCTCCTTTTCTTTGAGCGGGTAAAAAATTGGCTTGGGCAACAAATTCGGCGACGAAACGAGAGTTGGGGTGAAGATAAATTTCTTCTGGAGTTCCAATTTGTTCTAAGGTACCTCGGTGCATTACGGCTATCTTGTCAGAAATTGCCAAAGCTTCTTCGCGATCGTGAGTGACAAAAATTGCCGTCGTACCTGCGGCTTTGAGAATTCTTCTAATTTCCTCGCGCAGCCGTTGGCGTACCTGAACATCGAGATTACTTAAAGGCTCGTCTAATAAAATCAAGGATGGTTGGGGAGCTAAAGCTCTAGCTAGAGCAATACGCTGTTGTTGTCCTCCTGAAAGCTGATGGGGATAGCGTTTTTCCAGTCCGCTCAGTCCTACTAATTCTAAAACTTCGGCAACTCGGTTATCGATTTGGGCTTGCTGGTGGCGACTATTAGTAAACAAACTTTTGCTTTTCATTTTAAATTTACTCTGCAAACCAAAAGCCAGATTTTCACCCACTGTTAGATGGGGAAATAAAGCATAATCTTGAAACACCATACCCGTACGCCGTTTTTCGGGAGCTAGCCAGCTACTGGTGCTACTGACAATATTTCCTGCTATTTCTACCGTTCCCCCGTCAACTCGTTCAAAACCAGCAATAATTCTCAACAGTGTAGTTTTCCCACAGCCAGAGGGACCGAGTAATCCTAACAGTTCTCCTGCTTGCAGAGTCAGGTCGATTTTATCTACGGCTGGATGCTGACTTTGAGGAAAGTTTTTAACTATTTGTTGCAGCTTGAGTATGGTTGATTGGGACATTTAGTAATTTTATCGATCGCTTACTGGCGATTATTTAAAAAGATTCGCAATTGTTAATAAATATAGCATCAATCGATTTAGATAAATGCGATCTAGATCGTTGCACAATTGAATTTTCAAACAAATAGTTTGAATTTTTGCAGTAAGCTTTCTACAAGCTGGGGTAAAGTTTGCTCTAGCTGAGAAGCGTTTTTATAGCTCAGGCGTTTGTAATTAGCAACTTCAAAAGGAAGCTCTCCAGTTAACTCCGAACGTTCCATACTCAAAAGCAGTATTTGTCCGCTGTCTTTACTTTGTAGGGCGTAACCAATTTCGACACAGACATTAGAATTTAGCAATAGTTTGTCTGTTTTTTCCGTAGCTACACTAGCTGTAGGTGTAGTATCGGCAATAAATAATAAGCTTTTGCGAATTCTTTTTAACTGACTGTCACTGAGACGTAGGGGAGAATCTTGACGAGGTGCAGTTTCTAAAGATAAGGGGATGCGCGATCGCTCGGATAATTCAGTAACGGTTTTTTGTAAAGTCGAGTGAGATATGTCAGCCGCCGCTGAGTATTCGTATTGAGGACTAAAGTAGATGATGGGATCTAGTCCTGATAGAGATTCTTTTTTGGTAAAGTAAATTTCTTGAGAAATTAAATCGATATTGGCGATAAGATAGTTACCGCTGCCCTCGATATAAAATTCTACTGTTTCTCCTTCTAAATAGCGCCCAAACCACTCCGAACCTTCTATATCAGAGCGATCGTCCAAAAAATCTACTCTCAAACCCGATTTGAGTAAGCTGTTTCTACTCAAACGCAGATTGTAAGGCTTGGCGATCGTTTCTTTGATTGGTTCGTATTGCTTGATGTACCAAGCTTTTAACGCGATAATTGCCACAAGCGATAGGATAGCTAAGTAATAACTTTAAAGTATCTTAGCAGTAAGAGCTTACATCTTCACCACAAACATCGGCAAGGTAGCAAATAGCGCGGAAACGTAAGGCAATAACTTCGTCATACAAAGGATTTAGTTTGCAAAGTGGGGGAATAGCCAAAATAGTGCGCCCGAACAAAGCAATTTGTCTTTCAAAAGGACACTGACTGGGAATAGATTTACAGAGACGGTGTGCCTGGGCGCGATCGCGAATTTTAATGTTATTTAACCAATTACGTAAAGGGGACAGTGGCTCTATTGGCTTACTTACCTTCTCGATAACATCAATCGCGAATCTACGAGTTTTTTGTTGAATTTTGTCAAAACTATTATTGATGTTTTTAACTGTATAGTGTTTAACATTCATAATTAATTGACTCACTTAGATTTTGCTAGTTGGGTATGGCAACTAAAAATGCTGCTTTTTAGTTAATAGGTTTGTCAATTTAAAGACATGCAGTTTGGCTAAAACGCTGTTTTTAATTTTTGATGAGACAAACATTCTGGTTTTCTAAGGCGACAGATAACTAATTCAGTTATTAGTTTTTAAATAAAATAAATAATTTGTAGTCGCTTGGTTATAATCTTCTCCAAAATTATAAACAAATACCTGAGCAATAGTACTTATGGCTTKTAAAACTTACTTAAAGATATTTTKAAATTTTTGTGTAGCTACAAAATTATTGCTTTGAAGTTGGAAAAATATTTTAGTTAATGTTTTTAAACCAACTCGCCACATAATTTTATGTTTTATTAGATACATTTTTATTTCTTGGTAGTAATGTTTAATACAAGCTGTCTTAACGCCAACTTTAACTACTTAAATATGTCCTATGGTGTGGTTTTATCTTGCCAAGAAACAGTATAGCTTTAGATCTTTAAAGTGACAGGTTTATTTTGCAATCTAGACTACAGTTTGGTAAATTAATCGACAATTTTTTTGTTGATAGCAGTTACTTTTTTCCAGTTCATTGTTTTATTGGTAAGAAAAATTTTTAAGTAAACTATTAGGTTGCTTCTAAATTGGTATTAATTAATAGTTCGCGAATAAAAACCTTAAGCCTTAAATCACAATCGCTTAGTAGTTCTAAATACCGTTCTTCCTCCGCAATAATGACAGTCTCTTCATTGGTATGCAAAGGTTTGAGGGTTGCTAAGGAGTCTAACAGTGTTTGTAAATCGCCAGCAACTCGATTGGCAAATCGTGCTAGCTCTCGCTCGGTAATGGGTGGTTGGCGGTCTGCTAATTTTTGTTTGAGAGCGAGTAACTTGCCATTTTCACGCGCTAACTTTTGCTTTAATAACCACTGGGATTGCTCTAATATTGCTTCTGATTGGCTGCGCCTGAAAATTTCTTGCCGAAGTCGAGCTTCCATACGCCTCAATGCGATGCGAATTGTAACCCGCATCAACATCTCCTTTAGTGTCACTGGTTTGGTAATAGAATCCACACTCTGCCAGTCCGCTTGTTTTAGTCGATCGACACTACGAGACAGAGAGGCGATTAAAATAAGTGAAATATTTTTGGTACGCTCGTCATATTCGACTCGATCGCATTCATTACAATCTAGATCGATAAGTACTATCTCTGGCTGTAGCGATATAGCTGCATTTAAAGTATTTATTGACTCATCGATAATTACAACTTTAAAACCGACTGCTTTTAGTTTTTGAGACAATCGATAATAGTCACTATCTTGGCGATCGACAATCAAAACTATTTTGTTGGTAACAGTGTTATTCATGAGTCAACAGTTATGACTGTTTGCCAATCGCTCAAAAATCTCTCTGCGATAAACATCGCAGCATCAACAAATTGAAATAGAGCTATCCCTCAATTAATAAGCTTCGGCGATTGATTTTGCTTTGCCCTCGGTAAAAATTCGGATAATCTTCTTCGTAGTATTTATAAATTCTGACTCGATTTGAGAAGCCAGAGCCAGAAGCTGGCAGCAATCTTAGACACTGACTCAATTTTATGGTGGCGATGGCAATTGTAAACTACTACTAGTTTTTACTGACTGCACTACTGTAAATTTTCTCATTCGCCTTAACTGACTTAAAAAAGTCAACTACAGGACGGGGATAATCGACTCCCAATCTAACTCCGTAACGTTTTTGTTCTTCCGAACTGAGCTTATAGGGTTCGCGTATCTTATCTCCTGGAAGGGTAGCTAATTCTGGCAGCCAGTGTTTGATGTATTCTCCTTGAGGATCGTAATCTTTGGTCTGCTTGGGAATATTAAAATAGCGAAACCCGCGAGCGTCATTGCCTACCCCTGCAGTATAGTTCCAGTTACCCCAATTACTGCAAACGTCGTAGTCTATCAGTAATGATTCAAACCACTCGGCACCCATCTGCCAGTTAATACCTAGATTTTTAGTCAGAAAACTGGCAACATTTTGTCTGCCACGATTGGACATAAAACCCGTAGCAGCTATCTCTTTCATGTTGGCATCTACTAAGGGATAGCCAGTTTTGCCTTCTCGCCAAAGATCGAATCTGTCCCAGTCTTCTTTCCAGGGAATGTCAATACCCTGCAAACCAGAAACTCTAAAAATTTTGTTACCGTGTTTGGCACAAATAAAGCGAAAAAAGTCGCGCCAAATTAATTCAAAAATCAGCCAATAAGTAGAATTGTTTTTAACTCGTTCGCTTTCGTACTCTCGCACGCGATCGTAGATATAGCGGGGAGAAATACTGCCGTTTGCCAGCCAGGGAGAAAATTTAGAAGAATAGTTAGCACCTAACATCCCGTTGCGAGTTTCTTTATATTCCTTAAGACAGTCTGCCTCCCAAAAGTAGTGTTCTAGTCTGGCGATCGCTTCAGTTTCGCCTCCTTTAAATTTTAAAACGGCGCGATTATCAAATTCAGGTGTTTCGACACCCAAATCTGCCAGAGTGGGAATTTCTCCTAATTCTACTTCTGGGAGTTGGGGTAATTTCTCTGGTACTGGTAGCGATCGCTCGATTGTCGAGTGCTTCTCTACCTGTTTGCGAAAATTGGTGTAGAGTTCGGGTATTTCTGAAATTTCAAAAGGTAAATCTTTGGGTAAATAAAGGGTTGATTCCCAAAATTCTTCAACTTTGACGTTTATCGACTCTAAAGCTTGCTTTAAAACTCGCTCTACCTTTAATTCTTCGTCGGTTACTTCCTGCTGATAGTAGACTGTGTCGATGTCTAAACTTCTTGCCAGAGTAGGAATGACTTCTTCAGGTAAACCCCGTCGCACGATTAAATTGCTGTCTAATTTTTGTAGGGAATTACGTAAATCTTCAACGCTTTCTAAGAGAAACCGAGCGCGATATTTACCAGTTTTAGGAAAGCCAAAAGCAGTAGTTCCAAACTGCCTCGGATCGAAACAGTAAACGGGAAAAATTAATGCTTCTGTTTGTAAAGCTTTGTTTAGAGTTTTGCGGTCGTGAAGTCGCAAATCATTGCGATGCCAAATTAAAATACGTTGCTGTGCCATAGTAATTTTTAATTTAAACAAACCTCAACTATTTAGCAACATTTAAGAGCATCAGATGCGATCGCCAGTATGGAACGAGAGTTTTTAATTACTGAAGATAACTTCGTTACTTTAGAAGCAATTATGACAGCAAATTATTTTGGTTAGTAGATTAGTCATGTGCATAAAAAAATTAAGAGGTAGTACGAATAATGTTTATTCGCATTACCTCTAGTTATTTTTTAATTGCCGCTAATCGCCAGGTATTTGCTTAGTAGCGGTTAGAGTTGGGCTTGTAAACGATAAAGCTAACAGTTTGACACTGCTTAATGTTGTCAAAACCTACAACGCGGATGTAACAGTCAGAATATTCCGAACGACATTCGCGAACTTCTGTAAGTACGTCTTGGGGGCTGTTAGCGTCGAACAAAGGTAGTTTCCATAAAGTCCAATGGTGCAAACTAGGAGAGGGATTTTTTTCAAATTCGACCGCAGGAATAAAGCCTTGATCTAGCATGTAGTCAATTTGCTTGATAATTTGCTGGTCGGTTAGAGGAGGCAAAAACGAAAGAGTTTCGTAACGTTTATCTTTTGGTAATGTTTTCATGATTTCTATTGTGTATAGCTATATTTCACTCAGAAGATTCTTTTGGCTCTATTGAATCCAAACTATTTTCAGTAGACTGAGATGCTTCAGCTTCTGTTTGAGTAAGACGTTCCAAAAGATGACGGCGGTGCAATAAGTTTGCCTGCATAATTCCTGTAGCCACCATCTCTGGTAAAAATTCCAAAGTTTGCTCGGCAATACTTTCACGAACGGTCATAATCCTTAAAGCGAACTCTTTACCCCTCGGTTGAGACATAATTTCTTCTAAATAGGCTTCGCCATTTTGAAGCTTGTTTCCCGAAGAAAATTGCCGCAGCCAAATAGCAGCACCAGGGTTAGTTTCGTTTAGCTGCTCGATGATTACTTTTACCGCCTGGTAAGTCAGGTAACTCTGCAAAACTTTCGCCGTCTCTTTGGCAATGTCTTTTGGTTGCATTTGGTTTTGTTGTTGGTAGTCTGGAACTTTCAGACTCAAGCTAATTTACTTTTATCTTCTATCCCAGACTTAGCAATTTACTGTTTGCTAATAACAATCTAGAGAGTATCTACAGCTTCATACTCAAACTTGATTTCTTTCCAGATTTCGCAGGCAGCAGCCAATTCTGGAGACCAACGACAAGCTTCACGGATTACGTCACCACCTTCACGAGCGAGAGAACGTCCTTCGTTACGAGCTTGGATACAAGCTTCTAAAGCTACACGGTTGGCAGTTGCACCAGGTGCGTTACCCCAGGGGTGTCCCAGAGTACCACCACCAAACTGCAAGCAGGAGTCGTCACCAAAAATATCGACTAAAGCTGGCATGTGCCAAACGTGAATACCACCAGAAGCAACGGGCATGGTACCAGGCATTGAAGCCCAGTCCTGAGTAAAGAAGTTACCGCGAGAACGGTCTTCTTCTACATAGTCTTCACGCATTTGATCGACGAAACCTAGAGTAATGTTGCGTTCGCCTTCAAGTTTACCTACAACAGTACCTGAGTGGAGGTGGTCGCCACCAGACATCCGCAAACATTTAGCTAAAACGCGGAAGTGAATACCGTGAATTTTTTGACGGTCGATTACAGCGTGCATGGCGCGGTGAATGTGGAGCAACAGACCGTTATCGCGACAGTATTTAGCTAAGGTAGTGTTAGCAGTGAAGCCACCAGTTAAAAAGTCGTGCATGATAATAGGAGTGCCAATTTCTTTAGCGAATTCAGCACGTTTCATCATTTCTTCGCAGGTGCCTGCGGTTACATTGAGATAGTGACCTTTAATCTCGTTGGTTTCTGCCTGAGATTTTTCAATTGCTTCTTGAACGAATAAAAAGCGATCGCGCCAGCGCATGAAAGGCTGAGAGTTGATGTTTTCATCGTCTTTAGTGAAGTCCAAGCCACCGCGCAAACATTCATAAACTGCACGACCGTAGTTTTTAGCCGATAAACCTAGTTTGGGTTTAATGGTACAGCCTAGTAAAGGACGACCGTATTTGTTAAGTTTGTCGCGCTCTACAGTAATCCCGTGAGGAGGTCCCTGGAAGGTTTTCATCAAAGCTACGGGAATACGAAGATCTTCTAGGCGCAAGGCTCGTAATGCTTTAAATCCAAATACGTTACCTACAATAGAAGTCAAAATATTGGTTACCGATCCCTCTTCAAACAGGTCGAGAGGATAAGCAACAAAGCAATAATACTGGTTGTCTTCGCCCGATACTGGTTCTACTTCATAACAGCGTCCTTTATAGCGATCGAGGTCGGTTAAACCATCAGTCCATACTGTCGTCCAGGTACCTGTAGAAGATTCAGCCGCTACTGCCGCACCAGCTTCTTCTGGAGGAACACCCGGTTGGGGAGTCATGCGGAAACAAGCTAATAAGTCGGTGTCTTTGGGGGTATAGTCTGGGGTGTAGTAAGTCAGGCGATAATCCTTTACACCCGCATCAAAACCTGAAGATGTTTTGGTTGCCATGTCGGTCATTCCTCCATAAATAAAACAAATGCTTAATTTTCACCTTTAGTTGAGAAGCTCGATCGAACTTTATTAGTAATCTAGCCGTTCCCAAACTGGTTTAAGAGTCATTCTGACTGACTCTTATTGCTGTAAAAAGATTGGTAGAAATAATATCTCGATTTGCCAATAATTTGGCTTGTATATAGTCTTTTTGACTATTTCTTTTTTTCAATTTTACATGTTAACACGATAGCACGATCGCTATTACTTTCAACAGAAATCTTGCCCCCAGTTTGATTGCCATTTATTCTTAAATACATTAATTAAACTAATCATAATAAAATGCTGCAATTTAGTAAGTTAAGAAATATTACTTTCAAGCTTATTAAGTGCAATTTACTTTCAAAATTACGATCGCGATCGCGGCAGTTATAAGTATATATACTCTTTAAGGATCGAGCTTAATTGAGATAAAAGTTACTCTGTCAGGCATTCAATCGATTTTATGCTTCAAAAATATTAGCTTTTGAAGTTTATTTTGGCTAATACCAGCTAACATGCAGCGATTATTTACAAGTATTGAGAACAAAAAATTTGTCAGTTGAAGCAAGTAAAAGCAGACTAACTAGTAGTTATTCGTTTGTACTGCTATTTGTTATCAACTGGCAATTTGTATACCAATATTTTAGATAACTAAAAAATCAAGGATGACGACCATTAGAGCCTTCGTTTTGTGAGTTTGAATTCAAGCTTTTTTTGTGAGGAAATAGAGTCATCATCAATCTATCTATGTAAACCTTACCAACTACAGTATCAGTTCCTTTTGAAGCTTCAGGTTGGCTGGTGTTCGATTCTGATTCTGTTTGAGAAGCCTCGAACCCCTTCGGCTTTGTTTTTGGTTGACGAGCTTTTTTAGCATCATCATCTCGTCCGCCTGAAGATTGCTGAGTTGTATTGTTTGCTTCACTCGATTCCGATTGGCGCGAAGTATCGCCAATTAAGGAACCTGGAGGAATAACTGCCATTGCCGCTACAGATGTCTTAAAAATCGTCGTTGCCGTTCCCACACAAGCATTATTACCAATCTTACTAGCACCGATAACTAAAACTCCCGAACCCAAAGCAGCTCCTCGCTCGATTTCAATCTTGCCGCGATCGACGCTCAAAATCACCCCCATTCCCAAACAAACATCGGCTCCAATAATAATTTTGCTTTGGGGAGCAGCCTGTAAGATTACGCCTGGTGCGACAGAGGCACTGGGATGAATTTCGACATCGCCACTAATACAAATTTCGGAGTTGGTAGGTTGCGGGGGTAATAAATACATTTTTGGCAATAGTCAACTGGGTGCAAAAACGGTGTTCGAGTCAAGAGACGCTCGATAAATTTATAGAACGTCTCTACCGTTTCTCAATTCATTGAAATAGAACTGCAACCTCGAAAATAAACAAACTAAGGACGCTGAATAATAGTTTCAGATACTCGACGTTTGGCTTGAGGATCGATGCCAAACAGGCGGACGTATTCTCCGTCGTGTTCTGCCAAACAGGCTTCTAAAGCAGAAACTACATCCATCTCGTGCTTACTATCAATTGGCGAACAAGTTTGCCAAGATTTAGTTTTAAACCGTCGCTTGTTAGCGTGTTCGGTACCTATTTTAAACCCAGCAGCTAGTAAAGAACGTACTTCTTGTAAAGCTTCTTTGCTCAAATTACGATTGCTAAAGGCATTATATTTTGGAGGTCTGCCATTACTACTATCGTCGTTAGTAAAATCGGCGACAAAGTAACCCCGATCTTTTTTGTCTTTAGCCCTGCCATTGCTGCCATTGTTTTTGGCTGCGGGATTGTCTTCTGGTCTTTGAATAATGGTTTGAGAGACTCTACGTTTGGCATCGGGGTCGATTCCCAACATACGGACGTACTCTCCTTCGTGTTCTGCCAAACAAGCTTCGAGAGCTTCAATTACTTCTGAAGGATTGCGGCTTTCTATAGGAGAGCAAGTTTTCCAAGATTTAGTTTTAAAGCGGCGTTTGTCGGCATGTTCGCTACCAATTTGATATCCAGCCGTCAGTAAAGAGCGTATTTGCTGTACGGTTTCCGAATCTAAACTGCTGCTGCCGTTACCACTATAGCCGTTACCATTACTGTAACTAGAAACCCCAAACCCTTTAGAAGTCTTAGCTGGCGTTCTTCCTGGATGCTGGACGATTAGCTCGACCATTCTTCTCTTAACGTTAGGATCGACACCAATAATCCGAATGTATTCATTAGGATATTCTTTTTTGGCTCTGTCGATCGCGCCCATTACTTTGCTTTCGCCACCTTCTACCTGTCCGACTGTCAGCCAGGATTTAGTTTTAAAGCGGCGTTGGCTGGCGCGTTCGATGCCAATACTGCAACCTTGTGATACTAGTGAACTGATTTGTCTGGTAGTGTCGCGATCTAAGTTACCTTTACCGTTCCCGTTGCTGCTGCTGTAGCTGCGACTGCGATTTCTGCCGCCGCCGCTACGGATTTTACCATTAGTGCGATCGATCGTTATTTTTGTGCTTCCTTTCCCTGGTGTGTCATCTGGTCGCTGGACGATAACTTCTGCGACTCGACGTTTGGCTTGAGGATCGACTCCAATTAGCTTGACGTACTCACCCTGATATTCGTTAAGTATATCTTCTAACTGTTCGACTACGCGATTTTCTCGTCCTTCAATTTGCCCTCCTGTGAGCCAGGACTTGGTTTTATAGCGACGCTGGTTAGCGTGTTCGGTACTGATGACACATCCCTGCGCCAGTAACGATCGCACTTGGTTTTTAATCTCCGAACTTAAACTCATTTTTCCTACTGAATTAATATAGGCATTTTCATTAGTTACTTTTGCTGCCAAACCCTTACCTGTTTTTACTCGTTTGGCATCGATACAGGCAATATCGTCAGCACAGCGATAGCCAGCTAACAGAGCTTCATTGATTTCTACAACATGACTGGCAAAGTCGCGATCGCTTTTGATAACATCTGGCAAGCGATCTGCCTGTTGCTGATTGACAATTATCGCTCCTGACGGTACGTATTTTCCTGGAGGAATTTCCACATCCTGAATTAGCGCGTGCATCATGACGATACAGCCAGCACCAATCTTAGCGTTAAACACTGTGGAGCGAAAACCAATAAAGCACTCATCACCGACATATGCAGGTCCGTGAATTAGTGCCATATGAGTGATACAGGTATCCCTACCGATCCATACAGAATAGTCGTTGCCGTCGTCGCCTTCGACCCGTCCTTTTTCTAGACCGTGAATGACGACTCCATCTTGAATGTTTGTGCTTTCGCCAATAAAAAATGGCGTTCCCTCATCGGCTCTAATCGAACTTCCAGGAGCGATAAACACATTAGCACCCACGCGAACATCTCCAATTAATCTGGAAAATGAATGTACGTAGGCACTTCGATCTACTTTTGGCTCTGCCAGGTCGCTCGACCAAGGAGTCGGGGGAGCCGCTTTAGTGCGGACTACCATATCAATCCTCCTAATAATTTACTGAGTCAGTTGTTGCTGACGCGATTATGCTCGGCATATCGCCAAAAGCGATGGTGCAGAGCCTACCGCCAGAGGCAATCGCGCTATGAAAAACGCTCGATTTCTCTTTTGCTGTATAGCGAACGATTATTATCTACATTAATCGTATCAATAATCCCTACTACTAAAGCATCTAGCGGTTGAGATTCGCGACGACCTTCAGTACGTGCCGCACTGCCACGGCTAATCAACACCCATTCGCTAACGCCAGCACCGACAATATCGGCAGCAACTTCGTATTGGGGTAGCAGTTGCCCTTCTTCGTCTATGTACTGTACTAGAAGTAGTTTAACTCCCGTCATACTAGGATCTTTTTGCGTACTGACTACCGTACCGCGAACTTTAGCAATTTGCATCCGATTTCGCTCTACCGCTTTACGGTCTTCTGAGAGGACGAGGATTTACGCTTTCGCGAAACTGTTCTACGGCTTCGGTATAGCGGATTGGTAAGACATACTCTAAGTTTTCATGAGGACGAGCGATAATATGATCTGATAAAACTTGTCCGCCATTTACTCTTTTAACATTGTCAATACCAGCCGATACTGAAGCCTGTACTTCCGAAACATCGCCGCGTACGATTACGGTAACGCGTCCCGTACCAATTTTTTCATAGCCTACCAGGGTAACGCGAGCGGCTTTGACCATAGCATCTGCCGCTTCTACTACCGCCGGAAAACCTAAAGTTTCAATCATTCCTACTGCAATGGACATACTTTAAATTGCTCCTGATAAATAAGTTGTTTATGAGTTAGTTCGCCAAACCGATTGGCGATTGCTAGTTATTGTGTGGCGACCGAAGTTTAGTTCGACCGACTACGAGTTTGTGGTTTCGAGCTTATTTCTAATAAAGGGAAGGTTTGGCTTTATCCCTGTCAAATTAAATAGGCAGTTGCAATCGTAGAGTACGTACTGACAAAGCCTTTAATTAAATCGATATCGTTCTGTAACCTAACCGAACTCCGAGTCATTTTTATCACAGCTTTGTGCTATGCCACATTCTCGAGTTGCAATCGCCTATATTTAATAGGTTCTAAACTGCTCTACTTCTTCGGTATAGCGAATGGGCAAAACGTACTCTAGATTTTCATGAGGACGAGCAATGATATGAGTAGAAAGAACTTCACCGCCATTAACTCGGTTAGCAGATTCTACYCCAGCCGATACTGAAGCCTGTACCTCCGAAACATCGCCGCGTACGATTACCGTTACGCGTCCCGTACCAATTTTTTCATAACCTACCAGGGTAACGCGAGCAGCTTTGACCATAGCATCTGCCGCTTCTACTACCGCCGGAAACCCTAAAGTTTCAATCATTCCTACTGCAATAGGCATTGTTTATTTTTCCTCTTCAAACCAAAAATATATCGATAAGTGGTGGTAAAAACGCGATCGCCTTTAATTAATAAACTAATTGCTAGGTTTTATCGCTCGTTTGGAATATTTATGTCACTACTGCAATAAATAACTTGTTTTCTCTTCACTGGATGTTCTTAACAATTAGCGGATAAAATCACGGCGATAGCTAATTTACTTCCCACGATCTAAGCATAAATAACCTTGTCCTCTTTGACAATATAAACCTTGATTATAATTTTTAATTTATTAGTTAATAAGAATTAATACCTAGTCGTTTTCTGCTAAAATTTTGCTATGAAGCTCGTTCGCAATCGGTCACAAACAAATTTTTGTTTATAATTTTTTTATCATGACTGAATAATAAGGTAATCTTGTCAAGGCTACAGATATATTTTTAGCAATCGCTCGGGGTTGATTTAGCGCATCGGTCGCGATCCTGTGTTTCTAAAAATAGATTTAAGCCAAATTCAAGTTTTAATAACTACTATTTAACTACTATTTGAGAACAATATAAATAATTGCCTGTTCTTGACAAATAAACAAGAGCGAGGGGGAATTCTAGCGAACCGATAGTAAATTATATTTACTCACCTGGTAATAAATGCTTTACTTGGCTCAATTTAATTTGTTAACAGTAGCAAAATATTTTAATCGCTCCAACTAAGTATACAGAAACAGTATCGATTTACAAGATACCTGATAAGATAAATCCTTAAGAGAAAGCAATAAATTTTATAGTTAGGAACGTCGAGGAATAGCTGCTAGCAACCGACTATTCTTAACAAATAAATATAAAAATTAACATTTTAAGTTTCTAAATAGTTGACCAATTTTGATGAGCGAATTTTTATTACAAACTACATGGACGATACCTCTATATGGCTTTTTAGGAGCAGTTTTAACTTTGCCCTGGTCACTAGGTATTATTCGCAAAACCGGACCGCGACCCGCAGCCTACTTTAATATTTTGGTAACTTTGGTTGCCTTTATTCACAGCTCGTTAGTTTTTAATCTAATTTGGACGAGACAAACCGAACAACTGGTCTTTCACTGGTTACAGGTAGCAGATTTAGATTTGACCCTGGCAATCGAGTTATCGCCAGTAAGCCTGGGAGCTTTAGAATTAGTAACTGGAATTAGTCTGTTATCTCAGGTATACGCTCTAGGATACATGGAAAAAGACTGGTCGCTGGCAAGATTTTTTGGCTTGATGGGATTTTTTGAAGCAGCTTTAGCGGGTATTGCTCTTAGCGATTCATTGCTCTTAAGCTATGGTCTACTAGAAATGCTAACTTTATCTACTTACTTACTAGTAGGTTTCTGGTATGCTCAACCCTTGGTAGTTACCGCAGCCAGAGACGCTTTCCTTACTAAGCGGATTGGAGATATTATTTTGCTGATGGGTATTGTGGCACTATCAGCATACGGTGCGGGACTGAACTTTTCACAACTCGAAAGCTGGGCAAACACCTATCCTCTACCTTCATTAACAGCAGCACTTTTAGGATTATCTTTAATTGCCGGACCTACAGGTAAATGCGCTCAATTTCCCCTCAATCTTTGGCTGGACGAAGCTATGGAAGGTCCCAATCCAGCAGGAATTATGCGTAACTCAATTGTCGTTTCAGCAGGCGCTTACGTACTAATCAAGCTTCAGCCAGTATTTACCCTCTCGCCAGTTGCTTCGGTGGCTCTAATTGCTATTGGTTCGGTGACGGCAATTGGCACTTCGCTGATGGCGATCGCCCAAATAGACATCAAACGCGCTTTATGCCACTCTACCTGTGCCTATTTGGGATTGATTTTTATTGCTGTCGGCTTAGAACAAGTAGATATTGCTTTTTTACTGCTGTTTACCCATGCGATCGCCAAAGCTTTATTATTTATGAGTGCGGGGTCGGTCATCGTTACCACTAGCAACCAAAACGTTACCGAAATGGGTGGATTATGGTCGCGTATGCCCGCTACGGCAGTCTCTTTTATCGTTGGCAGTGCGGGACTATTGGCTCTGTTGCCTATGGGTATGTTCTGGACTTTCCAACGTTGGTTTAATGGTTCGTGGCAAGTAAGCTGGTGGTTACTCGCAATTGTAATTGCAGTTAATATGCTTTCTGCTATCAGTTTGACTCGTCTGTTTCGCGTCATCTTTTTAGGAGAACCTCAAATCAAAACTCGCCGCGCCCCAGAGGTAGCCTGGCAAATGTCGGTGCCGATGGTGAGTCTCTCAATAGTTACTTTAGTAGCACCACTGGCACCAATTAGATGGTCGTTATGGTTGAGTCCAGCCACTCCCTTGGAATTGAGGTCGTCAGAAATTGTAACTTTTGCCATACCTGCATTAGTAATTTCTGGAGTTGTAGGCTGTCTTATCGGTGCGAGCATCGGTTTGCGTAGACCCTGGGGACGCTCTACCAAAGTGATTTTGCGGTTTTTCCAGGATTTGCTGGCTTACGACTTTTATTTTGAGAAGATCTATCAGCTAACGGTAGTTGCGGCAGTTTCTACACTGTCTAAGTTAGCTGATTGGGTAGATCGCTATATAGTAGATGGGGCGGTCAACCTGGTAAGTTTAGCAACCGTTTTTAGCAGCAACGCCCTGAAGTACAACACCTCGGGACAGTCGCAATTTTACATGTTAACTATTTTAATTGGAGTTAGCCTCTTGCTCTGGTCGCTCCTCAATGGTCAGTGGTCGATAGTTACTAACTATTGGTCTTCGGTAATTAGATAGAGAAGCTTAGTAAAACGGCGGTTTTTTAGATCGATCAAGTAACAACGAAATTACCTGAATATGCTTAGTGTTTTAATTCTTTTGCCCTTTGTTGGGGCAGCAATAATTAGCTTATTGTCAACCAAAATAGCTAGCACAGCTCGCAAAATTGCCCTGATAGTTGCTATTAGTAATCTGGCTATCAATTTAGCGATCGCCTTCCAGTTCGAGCCTCAGCACCAAGGTTTTCAATTTGTAGAGAATATTCCCTGGATTGAATGGATTGGCTTAAATTATCACTTGGGAATTGACGGGCTTTCTTTTCCTTTAATATTCCTCAATAGCTTACTGACTTTAATTGCGATCGCCACTACCAGCCCGACTATAGAAAGACCCAGACTCTACTATTCGATGCTGTTACTTTTGACTGGTGGCGCGGCAGGAGCTTTTTTGGCGCAGGATTTACTATTGTTCTTTTTATTTTACGAACTAGAAATAGTTCCTCTCTATATTTTGATTGCCATTTGGGGCGGTAGTAGAAGGGGTTACGCAGCCATGAAGTTTTTGCTATATACTGCTCTTTCAGGAATTTTAGTTCTTGCCTCCTTTTTAGGATTGGTGTGGTTGAGTGGAACCAACAGTTTTGACTATGAAGTTTTACGGCAGCAAAATCTGGCTCTTAATACTCAATTGCTGCTTTTAGCACCGTTATTAATTGGTGTATTTATCAAAATTCCTATCTTTCCCTTTCATACCTGGCTGCCAGATGCACACGTCGAAGCGTCTACACCCATTTCGGTGATGCTGGCAGGAGTGTTACTCAAGCTAGGGACATATGCCTTATTAAGATTTTGTGTGGGTTTATTCCTCGAAGGCTGGACTTATCTGGCTCCTGGGCTGGCGATTTTAGCTGCAATTAGTGCTTTATATGGGGCTTCTTGCGCGATCGCACAAAAAGACATGAAAAAAGTGGTGGCATATTCTTCTATTGCCCACATGGCGTATATTTTGCTGGCAGCTTCCGCTACAACTCGCGTCAGCATGACGGCAGCAGTTTTTCAGATGGTCAGTCACGGCTTAATTTCGGCATTACTGTTTTTATTAGTAGGAACGGTATACAAAAAAACTGGTACGCGCAATGTCGATGAACTTCGAGGATTGCTCAATCCCGAAAAAGGACTGCCAGTTACTGGAGGACTGATGATTTTGGGAGTGATGGCAAGTTCTGGTTTACCAGGCATGGTTGGTTTTATTTCGGAATTTTTGGTATTTAGAGGTAGTTTCCCCATCTTTCCCATACCGACTTTACTATGTTTGGTCGGTACTGGTTTGACTGCGGTTTACTTTTTGTTGGTAATCAATCGCGTTTTCTTTGGACGTTTGGAAGAAAGTTTGGCAAAACTCCCCTCGGTAAAATGGGTAGAACACGCTCCTGCTTTTGCCTTACTGGCTTTAATCTTTACCTTTGGCATTCAGCCAAGTTGGGTGGTTCGCTGGAGTGAGTTGCAAGCCGTAGTTTTACTTACAGGCAATTAAGCTCAGTTAATAGTTATCGATAAAAATATTATGGTTAGCAGCACTAAAATTAGGGCATCAAAATCTCTTTTAATTGACGAATACGTTCAAAAGCTACAGTCGGGAGCGGCTTTACTGCAAGATTCTCCTCAGAACTTGATTGAAGTTGTAGGTGTACTCAAAAGCTATGGTGTGGTTTTAGATGCCTACTCTACCAATTTATGTTACATAGCTAATACACAATTTTTAAAGTTATTTCCGTTTTTTAAATACTTTAATGGCAAGGTTTCTACCCAAAAATTATTCAAACATTGGGGACACGATCGCCTCAATTACGAATATGCCGAATACTGTATGAAATCAATGTTTTGGCATGGTGGCGGTGGACTGGATGAATATTTAGATACTCCAGAATTTTTAGAGGCTGCCCAACAAGTAATCAAAGCCAAGTTTAAACACAATCCTCTAATGCTGGGGATGAATGCCTTATTCACAGATTTTTTGCCAGAACAAATGCGCCAGATGGCATACTATAGCGGACTAGGGCAGTTTTGGCGCGTAATGAGCGATATTTTTCTGGATTTGAGCGATCGCTACGAAGCAGGTGCAATTAAATCCATTCCCAACACTGTAGAATTCATTCTCAATGGCTTGGTTGCCGATGCTAGCAAACCAATTACCTACGAAGTATCTGTTAGAGATAAAACTTACCAGTTAATACCCGAAGCGGCTGGTTTGACTTTTCTCCCCGATACTGCCGTTCCTTACGTAGAAGCAATTTTCTTTCGCGGCACACCTTTTCATGGAACTATTTCTTATAACGCTCAGGCTTATCAAATTCCTTCCGACATCAGTGCTTTTGAATATGGAGCCTTGTTTGCCGATCCCCTACCTATTGGCGGTGCGGGTATTCCGCCGACATTACTGATGCAGGATATGCGTCATTTTTTACCCGATTATCTGCGAGATTTTTATCGTCAAGAAACTAGAGGCGAAGGAGATTTACTAGTTAAAATCTGCCAGAGTTTTCAAAAGTCAATGTTTTGCGTAACTACTGCCGCATTACAGGGGTTGGCTCCTCATCCTTTTGATACTAAAAATTCACAGGAGCAAGAAGCTAACCGTAAATTTCTTAAAGGCTGGTTGAAAAGAATTTTAGAGTCTCAGTTGGTAACGGTTAATAGTGAGTAGTCGAGAGTAAAATCGCTAATTGGTTAACTTTGCTTTACATTCACCCAAAAAGATCGTTTATGCTTTAATCTTGCTTGTGACAGATTTAATGCTTCTCAATATCGAGTATTTTTTGTCTCGATCGGCAATTAAGCAGTAAAATCTTAATTTGCCAAACAGCGAAAATGTGAAATAACTAAAATAATTTCATATTCATCTGTGTACTGCGACTCTTTTGTTAAAAAAGAAAATCATGTTCTAATTTTTCATAGGGACGCAGATTCCAGAATCTTTGCTAAGAGTCGCAAAAGTATCATCTCTAAAATGGAGTAAACAAAATGCAATACAAAAAATTAACTGCCAAGATTCTTAGTCTGGCATTATTGTTAGGATTTACAACTTCTCTTATTGGTTGTGAAACTTCTGGAACTGGTGGAGATGACGAAACTGCTCCTACCGAACAACCTGAAGGAGGCGAACAGCCCGAAGCACCTGAAGGCGAAAGCTAATAATCTTGTTATCTAACAAGTAAGCTATTTATAAGTAAAAAACAACAAAAGGTGACAATATGAATTGCCACCTTTTTTAACTATTTAAGAGTTTTGGCTCGATATTAAGACATCTCTAACATTCTTTGAATAGGCTGCAATGCCGCAACGCGAATATCTTCTGGTAAAGTAACTTCTGGGCTTTTATTCTTCATCGCTAGATAGAGTTTTTCTAAGGTATTGAGCCGCATGTGGGGACATTCATTACAGGCACAGTTGTTGATAGCAGGTGCGGGAATAAATCGTTTGTTAGGAGCGGTTTTTTCCATTTGATGAATGATGCCTGGTTCTGTAGCGACAATAAATTCGCGATCGCTACTTGACTGACAGTATTTTAGTAGTGCGGTAGTCGAACCAATGAAATCAGCATGACGTAAAACCGCAGGTTCGCACTCTGGATGGGCGATAATTTTGGCTGCGGGATATTGGGTTTTTAATTCGACAATTCTTTTTTCGGAGAAAGTTTCGTGAACGATACAGCTACCCTGCCACAAAACTAAATCTCTACCCGTTTGTTCGGCTACATAACGACCCAAGTTGCGATCTGGGGCAAAAATAATCGAGCGATCGCGGGGAATTTGGTTGACTATTTTAACTGCATTAGAACTAGTACAGATAATATCACTTAAGGCTTTAATTTCTGCCGTACAGTTGATATAAGAAATAACCAAATGTTCGGGGTGTGCTGCTTTAAAAGCTTTAAACTCATTAGGAGGGCAGCTATCAGCCAGAGAACATCCTGCATCTAAGTCTGGCAATATCACTAACTTGTCGGGGTTGAGAATCTTAGCCGTTTCTGCCATGAAGTGAACCCCTGCAAAGACAATCACCTCTGCATCGGTACTAGCTGCCTGTTGCGATAATCCTAAAGAATCGCCAATATAATCGGCAACATCTTGAATGTCTGGTTCTTGATAGTAGTGGGCTAAAACAATTGCTTTTAAATCTTTTTTTAGTTCGTCGATCGCGCCAAATAAATCGCTAGGAATACGGCTGGCAGTATTAGTTTTGGGAAAAGCAGTTGCAAACACTAAGTTCTATATCCTTAAAATTTCGTATTATGGTAATTTTCACTATAAATATTATAGTCGATTTTACCAAAAATTGAATCGAGATTAACGATTGCTCAGGTAATCTTTACCCTTTATTCAAATTTTTTAGACTATTACCAATAGTTAACTTCAAACACTGCATTTGCGGAAAATCTCGTTTGATAATAGCGATGGCTCTTTCTTGACACTGGCGGTCTTTAACAATAAATTGCGCCGTACCGTCACCTTGAGAACCAACCCCTTTACCGCCATAGATATAAGGCAGTAAGGGTGGATGAGCCAGTAACTGGTGTAAGACTGGTGCGGTAAGTTGAGTAGGACAAGCAGGGATTAAATGGCGATCGAATTCTGCTTGTGCCTGGCACATCAATTTTCCAATTGCTGCCGCATCTCCTTGTTGTATGGCTAAAACAGCTTGCCGCACCAAAGCAGCATTTATTCTGCCTAAGTATTTCTGGACATTTTCTTGCAGAGAATTTTTAGCGGAGGGATAACATTGATTGAGTTGAGACAAAATCAACTGAGTATTTTTAGCAGCACCCAAATCGACAATAACTAAATAAAGTTCTTGAGGTACTTTTAGACGAGTAACTTCTAGATTATCGCCATCAAAAAACATTAAGATAGGCTGGTTGCCATAAGCACAGGCTAAATCTAATTTGCCACACTGACTTGGGGTAGTTCTCTCTCCTAAATAAGCTAACTCCATTTCTTCTGACAGAGATAAATTTAGCTGGTAAAGTCGATTAAAAGCCCTGGCTACTAAAACGCAAATTGCCGCACTAGAAGATAAGCCTTTTTTTACAGGCAGATCGGTGTGGTAATTATCGATCGCCACACCTTTAACACCATAACGAGTCACAGCCTGATAAGCTACGCCTGCCACATAACTAAAAAATCCTCCCTGTAGTGCGACTTCTAGGAGTTTTTCGGGCTGCATTGCTAATTCCAGACAATCTGTATTGTTTGTAGCTTTAACCTTTAGTAGATGGGGATGAGTTGTTACTTCCGCATAGATCCCTCGATTCGTTCCGACGGCGATCGCATATCCTGGTTCTAACTGAGGATTAACCCGACGATATGCCCCCGCCCAGTCGCTATGTTCGCCAAATAGACAAAGACGACCTGGAACGAAAAGCTTCATAGTATTTTTCGGCAATAAAAACTAAATTAGTAGAGCTATTTCTATTGTACCTGTAACCAAAAAAACCTTAATTCGAGAAAAAGAAATTATTTTTATTTAGTAGTTTTGCTGAGGTGAAACAAGCAATAATCGTTAATACTGAACAAATATAGAAAGTTCTGTTTAGAAAATTTACTTTAAAAAAAGTCGAATTTTCGACTTTACATAAAAAGTTTAAAGCCAATGAGTACCAAAAGACAATGTGCGATCTGTGACACTTTACCCTGTAAGGTTAAGGAAACAGGAAAATTATATTTATGGTTGCCATTAGCACATAGTATTAATAAATTAATTGCTTGTCTTAACTTACATGAGATCGAACATCAATTTTTAAAATCCGAACAATGTTTGATCGTCGAGCTTAAACATACGAAAGTAGTAACTTTAGTAGCCAAAATTGAAACTATCTTAACTAAAAAAGAGTTACAAGATTCTCGCGTATTAATTATAGAAGGAACAAAGTTACCACAATTAAAAGATTTTGCGCGTGTTACTAACTTAAATGAATTTCTCAATCTCAGTCACTCCGATTGGCTCTTAGACTTATTAGCATCAGAAAATTTTATCGGTTATTTTCAACCTATTGTTTATGCAGAAGACACTTCTAAAATTTTTGCCCAAGAGTGTTTGTTACGGGGAGTAGATCGGCAAGGTCAGCTAATTAGTCCTGGGAAACTGTTTGATGCTGCTAGTAAAGCCAACTTAATGTTTCAGTTAGATAAAATAGCGCGATTGACTGCAATTAGCGAAGCAGCAAGACAAAAAATTACCAGCCATATTTTTATTAATTTTGCTCCTACCTCGATTTACGATCCAGTTTTTTGTTTGCGATCGACGGTAGAGGCGATCGAACGACAAACCATACTTACTCGCGATCGCATTGTATTTGAAGTAGTTGAAACCGAGGCTGTTAAAGATATAGAAAGGCTAAAAGATATTTTAGATTTTTATCGCAATGCTGGCTTTTCTGTAGCCTTGGACGATATTGGTGCGGGGTATTCTAATTTAAATTTACTTCACCAGTTACGCCCCGATTTTATCAAGCTCGATATGGAATTAATCCGTAACGTTCATCAAGATCGTTATAAAGCTGTTATTACCGAGAAAATTTTAGAAATCGCTCAAAACTTAAATATTCAAACTATTGCCGAAGGTATTGAGTCGGAAGCAGAGTTAAATTGGGTACGTCAGCATGGTGCTAACTTCGTTCAGGGATATTTTATTGCCAAACCCTCAAATCCTCCCATAACTACAATTTCCAACTCTACAAAAAAATAAACGCTTTTTAGAAAACATTTTGACTGGCAGCGATCGAACAAAAAGCATCACTTCAGCAAAATATAAATGTTGTAAGCAGATATCTTTCCTTCCAGCTATGAACCAGGTTCTAACTTGAGATTTAGTTACAATGCAAAACTAAACCGCTATTAAGATTTGGTAATAAAGACTGTGACTAGAAAATTAAATTCCTTACCCGAACCTCCTGGTAATAAAGGGTTACCATTTATTGGCGAAACCATTGGCTTTTTTACCGATCCTGATTTTAACTCCAAACGTCTGGCTAAATACGGTAAAGTTTATCAAACCAATATTTTTGGTAATCCTACCGTAACTATGGTAGGGGCAGAGGCAAATACTTTTTTATTCCGCAACGAGAATAAGTATGTAGTCTCGCAGTGGCCTAAAAGCACCAGTATTTTACTGGGAGATTTATCTTTAGCGGTACGCAATGGAAGTTTTCATACTTCTCGGCGTAAATTACTCTATCAGGCTTTTCAACCGAGAGCTTTGGCTAGCTATATTCCTACTATGGAAAATATTACCGATGAGTATCTGCAAAGATGGCAGCAAATGGAAACTCTAACCTGGTATCCAGAACTACGCAACTATACTTTTGATATTGCCAGCAATCTTTTAGTCGGTACGGATGGCGGTTCGCAAACACCTTTAGGAGAATTATTTGAAACTTGGTGTGGGGGTTTATTTACAATTCCGATAAATTTGCCCTGGACGAAGTTTGGCAAAGCCTTACGCTGTCGCAAACAACTACTTAAATATATCGAAGCAATAATTATTAAACGCCAACAAGAAGATAGTCTCAGAGAAGATGCCCTGGGTTTACTCATTGATGCCAAAGACGAAGAAGGCAATAGTCTGACTCTAGCAGAATTAAAAGACCAAGTATTGCTACTATTATTTGCAGGTCACGAAACTTTAACTTCGGCGATCGCATCATTTTGTCTGCTTACCGCCCAACATCCAGAAGTAATGCAGCGTTTGAGACAAGAACAACAAGAACTAAATCTATCATCTCCTTTTACTTTAGAAAACCTCAAACAGATGACCTATCTCGAACAGGTGCTAAAAGAAGTAATGCGGTTAATTCCGCCAGTAGGGGGTGGTTTTCGCAAAGTAATCGAACCTTTTGCCTTTAATGGCTATCGTATCCCCAAAGACTGGTCGATTCAGTATCAAATTGCCCAAACCCATAAAGATAGAGAAATATATTCCGAGTACGATCGCTTTCTACCAGATCGCTTTGCACCCGATAGAGAAGAAGATAAAAAGAGCTTTAGCTATATTCCTTTTGGTGGTGGCTTAAGAGAATGTCTGGGTAAAGAATTTGCTCGCTTAGAAATGCGGATATTTGCAGCAAAATTACTACAAAACTATCAGTGGGAACTATTACCAAATCAAAGTCTAGATTTAATCGCAGTACCGACACCCCATCCCCGCGACGGTTTAAAGGTCAAGTTTCGTTGTGTATAAAAATTTCTAATTCAAAGTATTGCCAAGGGTATTGCGAAGATTTAGATTTCAAATAGAATCTGAAAAACGTGAGTTCGGTCAATAGTTCATAGTGTTAAGAGATAATTAGATGATGCTGTAGATATTGAATCTTTTATATTTTAAAATTTGTACTTCGATGAACGAGTTAGCTGCGATCGCAACACATCTCATCTTTGGCGAAGCTATGTCTTTTATGCCTCATGGGATGTGTTATCTCTGGAAACCTGGGCTAGTAGGTTTGCATTTGATTAGTAATGGGATAATTGCCGTATCTTATTTTTCAATTCCAATTGTTTTGGTATACATTCTCCGCCAAAGAACTGATATTCCCTTCAACGGTATATTTCTATTATTTGCAGCTTTTATTCTCTTTTGTGGGACTGGACATGCTTTTGACATTTGGACTTTATGGCATCCCAATTATTGGATATCGGGTTGGATTAGATTACTAACTGCTTTCGTTTCTCTAGCAACTGCGATCGCTCTAACCGCCAAAATATCTCAAATATTAGATTTGCCATCCCCTACTCAAGTCAACAATATAAACCAGCAGCTACAAGAAAAAATTAACAAACTAAATCAGCAACAAGCAATTATTCACCAGCAAGAACAGTTTCTTCGCAGTATTTACAATAATGTGCGAGAAGCAATCTTTGTGGTCGATGTAGCAGCAGATGGTATCTTTCGCTATCGAGGATTTAATTCTGCTGCTAAACGATTAACGGGAGTAGACAATGTAGAAAATAAAACTCCTTTACAAATCTTACCTGCTGAAGCCGCAGCCACGGTAGAAAAGCGCTATAAAAAATGCGTAACATCTAAAACCAGCATTTCTTATGAAGAGTGTTTGCCTTTTCAAAACTGCAATACTTGGTGGCTGACTACCCTAAATCCTGTAGAAGACGAAACTAAAAATATATCTCGCATTATCGGTACGAGTTTGAATATTACCGAGCGCAAAGAAGCCGAACAGGCATTAGCTAAATTAAATGAGGAATTAGAAGCAAGAGTACGGCAGCGTACCGCCCAGCTAGAACATACTAATTCTTTGTTGTTAGCTACTACGGCTACTCTAGAAAAACGCAACCAAGAACTAGATCGCTTTGCCTATGTAACCTCCCACGATCTTAAAGCACCACTAAGAGCAATTGCTCAACTCTCGGAATGGATAGAAGAAGATTTAGGAGACAAGCTGGATGATGATATCAGACATAATATGACCCTATTACGGAGTAGAGTTTGTCGTCTAAACAATCTGATCGAGGGACTATTACAGTATTCTCGGATCGGTAGAATAAAATCGAAACCAGAATCTGTAGATGTGGCAAAAATGTTAATAGAAATAATCGATTCGCTAGATGCGCCCGATAACTTTCAAATTCAGATTCAGGATAATATGCCCACCTTTGTTACCGAATCAATTCCCCTACAGCAAGTGTTTCAAAATTTAATTAGTAATGCTATCGAACATAGCGATCGCGATAAGGTTAAAATTGCTGTATCAGTTAGAGAGTTAGTCGACTGTTACGAGTTTGCTATAGCTGATAACGGACGAGGTATCGATCCTAAATATCACGATCGCATATTTACGATTTTTCAAACGCTAAAAGCGAGAGACATTAAAGAAAGTACGGGAATCGGACTGGCAATTGTTAAAAAAGCTGTCGAGGATCGGGGTGGCAAGATCGAAGTAGAATCTCAAGTTGGCGTAGGAACTACATTTCGGTTTACCTGGAAAAAAGGTTAATTACGCTCTACGATCTCAATAACGTTAGTAATCTACATTCCATAACGTAGCTGAGTTGAGGAACGTCAATAACCTCAAGTGCATAACATGACTGGCTCGTTAACTAGAACAGACAAATAGTTAAAACAAGTTTCTTAGGACGAGCGCCCATCTCTAATTTAAGTTCTTATTGGATTTTTTGTATTGTAACCAGCATAAACAGTATTTCTAAATGAAACAACAATGGCAGCAGGGCAGTTTAATTACTTTAGATATAACCGATCTTAATACTAGTGGTGAAGGGGTAGGCAGACATCAAGGCAAAGTTGTTTTTGTCCCCGATACGGTAACGGGCGATCGCGCCAGAGTCAAATTAACTCAGCTAAAGTCTAAATATGCCAAAGGCAAACTGCAAGAACTATTAATCGCCTCCGAAGATCGTATTCGTCCGCGCTGTATTGTGGCTGATAAATGCGGCGGCTGTCAGTGGCAGCATATAGATTGGGAATATCAACGAGAAGTTAAAAGACAGCAGGTAGCGCAAGCTTTAAAACGTATTGGCGGTTTTGATAATTTACAGATCGAACCTATTATTTATGCACCCTACGCGCTAAATTACCGTAACAAAGCTACCTATCCTCTAGCTAGATCTGCTACGGGACAGGTACAGGCTGGTTATTATCGTAAGGGAACTCATAAACTAATTAATCTCAACCAGTGTCCCGTACAAGATTCTCGTTTGCATCCTTTACTCAAAGAAGTAAAACAAGACATACAGCAGCGTGGTTGGTCTATTTATAACGAAACCACTCATCAAGGAAAACTACGTCATTTAGGCTTGCGTATCGGCAGTCGTACTGGTGAAATGCTGCTAACCTTAGTAACTACAGATTTCTCGCTGCAAGAAATTGAAAAACAGGCAGAGATTTGGCTACAGAGATATGCTCAACTAGTGGGAGTCTGTCTCAATCTCAATTGCGATCGCACCAACGTTATTTTTGGTAGAGAAACTAAGACAGTTGCAGGTAAACCATATCTACGAGAAATTTTTGCAGGAGTCGAACTGCACATAAGTTCCGATACCTTTTTTCAAGTTAATACCGCAGCAGCAGAATTATTACTAGAAAAGATCGTCCACAAATTAAACTTGCAGGGTACTGAAACTATAGTCGATGCTTATTGTGGTATAGGAACTTTTAGCTTGCCTTTAGCCCGAATGGTCAGACAAATTATTGGTATTGAAAGCTATCAAGCCTCTGTAGAACAGGCACGTCAAAACGCTGCTATCAATCAAATTGATAATGCTACTTTTTATGTAGCTAAAGTTGAATACTATTTAAACCAGCTTAAGATAAAACCAGATATAGTGATGCTCGACCCTCCTCGTAAAGGATGCGATCGCGCTGTTATTAAAACTTTATTGAGTTTGCAACCATCTAATATAGTTTATATAAGTTGTCAACCAGCAACTTTAGCTAGAGATATCAAACTTCTCTGTCAATCTAAAATTTATCGACCACATACAGTTCAACCTGCGGATTTTTTCCCCCAAACTACTCACGTTGAGTGCGGAATAGTTTTGAATAGAATTGAGTAATCGCGATCGAAATCACTTTACACAGCAAAAATTTTGTATAATTGAAATAAATAGCCAATCAAGCATATCAATTTTTTACACAACTCAAAGGGGAATATTATGGTTTTGAGGGTTGAATTAACAAGCAGAGCATCCCAAAAACAAACTAAAAATCGAGTTATAAAACTTTCAAAATTAGTCTAATATCGCTCTTACAGGCTTTAAAAGCGTAGATTGCTATTTATATCTGTGCTGAGGTTGCCGCAAGTAGCGAACATTTAAGTTGACTATTGTTTAGAGCAAACTGTGAAATTTATTTTTATTTTTGCAGTAATTTCCAACTTATAAAACAGAAAAATTAACAACTTAAATATTGGCATTGCAGAATTTTAAATAGAGGTGCGATTGGTGATTGCAATACCTATTCCTTGGAGTAGAAACAAATGGAGTACGATGAGCTTTGCTTCGACGCTTTATTTATGTCCCATTTTAGATTTATTATTGGTCAACGTGCCTTCTGAATGGCATGCAGAGTTAAGGCTGGGTTTGCAAGAAGCATTAGTTAATGCAGCCAAACATGGTAATAAACTCGATCCAAACAAAATGGTTATAGTAAAATTCACCGTAACTACTTCAGAATACTGCTGGGTTATTGCCGACGAAGGTAGAGGTTTTTCTCCCAATAGTGCCAATAGGATAAATTTTGCAGATTCTTGTGGTTTTGAAGAATACTTTTTGCCCGAAGAAGAAGCAGAAAGCGGTAGAGGTTTATGTATTTTACACAAAATATTCGATCGCGTCTACTGGAATCGGCAGGGAACCGAGCTAACCCTATCCAAATTAGTAACCAATCCTAATAAACAGCCTGCGATTTATTAAGTTGGTAGATCTTTTAAATAATTTGATATACTAATTAAGCACAAAATTTAATGTGTGGCGACATAGCCAAGTGGTAAGGCCGTGGATTGCAAATCCATTATCCCCCAGTTCGAATCTGGGTGTCGCCTTTTTTTGTTTATATTATTGATACAACATTCCTTAGTTGTTGTATACGAGATCGACTCTGTTCGATTATAAACCTAGGCAAAAGGAGTTTAAGCCATTTTTGTTCAATTCAAATTTGTACTTAGTGGCTTCAAAAGCCTTTATAGAATCAAATTAATGAAATATTAGTTAAAAATTTCAAAATTGCTGAAGTTTTTTTATAAACACTACTTATTTCTTAATTCAACTGTAGAAGCCAAGTAATTGCGCGTAATTTTTAAAGTTTATACAAAACAGAGCTTTCAGCGAACGGTTTGAAAAAATATATAACTGGTAAAATTTGGTTTCTTAATTTCTACTGGCTGCTAACTTTGAATTTTGAATGTTCGTCATAGATTAATATGCAAACCGCTGTATTAAAATGGCAAATTTAGTAAGTCAAAATATTATATTTATTAACAAGAACTTAATTAAGTGGTTATACGGTTATATTTAAAAGCTTCATATTTTTATAATCGTGTGCGTGCATAGAGTATATAAATTTATTCGAGCCGAAATAAAGCTCGATCGCATAGCTTTATCAAAAAAACAGTTATACGAAATTATTCTAGTTAACTTTTAAAAAGAACTACAAAAGACTAGTTCTAAAAACATTTTTTAAAGCTTAATATCTTTTAAATTAGAAATTGTTATGGCTGAGTATACAGTTAACCAACTACTTGATAATGGATTAGGGGATACAGAAAACAGTCTTAGCTGGGCAATAAAACAAGCTAATTCTGGTGATACTATTACCATAAATAACAACGTTACCTTAGATTTGGCTTCTGGGATTAAGCGAATGCAAACTCCCATTGAAGATGACATTACGATTGAGGGTAATGGCTATAGCATTATTGGTGATGGAGACGGCGATTCAAGTACAAAAGGCGATGATAGTCCTTTACTTTTGATTAAATCTGGTACTGTCAATCTCAAGAACTTAACTCTAGAAAATGGAGTAGCTAAAGGAGGAGATGGACTTAATGGTGGCGGTGGCGGCGCAGGAATGGGCGGCGCACTGTTTATCTACGACGGTGATGTTACTGTTGAGAATGTAGATTTTGTTAATAACAGTGCAGTTGGTGGTCTAGGTGCTACTGGCTCTGGTGGCGGTGGTGCTGGCTTTATTGGCGATGGAAATGGTGGCGGTGGCGGTTTGTTTGCCGACAGTACTGGTAACGATGGCGGTTATGGT